>PMOM01000193.1 GCA_003161535.1 Caulobacteraceae bacterium
GCGTTTATCTCCATAGTCCGGATCACTCCGGACCCTCCTCATATAGGCTGAAATCATCGCCGAAGGAAGGCGGGGCGATCCGCGAAGCGTGGGCGGCGGGCTCATTTCGCCAAACGGCGCCTCGTTTTCGTCAGCGGAATGGTCCCGGCGCGCCAGGGCCGCTAGATTGGGTCCGGCTGACAAAGGGGCGCACTCCCATGAAGAATCTCTTCCACTCGGTGAAGTTCCTGGCCTTGGATATGGCCTCGACCATGGTCTATCTGCTGACCTATTGGGCGGCCGACCACGCCTTCCACGACCCGGCCAAGGCCGTCCTGGTGGCCACGCCAGTGGGCATGGCCTTCGGCATCGGCCAGATCGCCTGGTTGTTCGCCCACAAGAAGCGCCCCGACGCCATGCAGTGGCTGAGCCTATTCCTGGTCATCGCGGCCGGGACGGCGACGTTCCTGACCAAGGATCCGCGTTTCATCCTCTTCAAGCCGTCGATCATCTACTGCGTGGTCGGCGTGGTCATGCTCAAGCGCGGCTGGATAAACCGCTATCTGCCGGAACGCGCGATCCACCTCGTGCCGGACCTGGGCGTCATCTTCGGCTACGTCTGGGCGGCCCTGATGTTCTTCAGCGCCGGCTTAAATCTCTTCGTCGCCATGAAGGGCGACGTGGGGCTGAGCGTGAAGTTCCTGGCCATCTACCCGCTTGCCAGCAAGCTTGGCCTGTTCGCCATCCAGTACGCGACCATGCGTTCCATCGCTGCGCGTCGCTATCGGGCGATGACCCCCGAGGCCCAGGCCGCCTTTGAAGCGGCAGCCCCCGCCTGAGGCGCGATCTTAAGGGCTCTTAAAGTGTCTCCACCCCGCGCTCGATGGAAAGCACGCCGGTGCGGGAAACCTCCACCAGCCCCAGCGGGCGCATGAGGCCGACGAACTTGTCGATCTTGGCGGGCGCGCCGGTGATCTCGAAAATGAAGCTCGCCGTGGTGGTGTCGATGACCTTGGCGCGGAAGATCTCGGCCAGGCGCAGGGCCTCGACCCGCTTGGCGCCCGCCCCGCGCACCTTGACCAGGGCCAGTTCCCGCTCGGCCCCGTTGGGGTCCTTGGTGACGTTCTGCACGTGCCGGGTGGAGACCAGCTTCTGCAGCTGGGCCTCGATCTGGGCCAGGACGTGGGGCGTACCGCGGGTGACGATGGTGATGCGGCTGGTGTGCGCCGCCGCGTCGGTCTCGGCGACCGTCAGGCTCTCGATATTGTATCCGCGCGCCGCGAACAGGCCGACCACCCGGTGCAGGACGCCCGGCTCATTGTCCACCAGGACCGCGAAGGTGGCCACCGCCTCGGCCTCCACCGCGTGGCCCATGTCATAGGCCGAAGCCGGGGCGCCTTGAACGGTCACACCAACCCCCTTCCGGCCGCGCCGATCGCCGCGCCCACGTCGCCGGCTTCTTCGCCCAAAATCATCTCATTGTGCGCCTTGCCCGACGGGATCATCGGAAAGCAGTTCTCCGCCCGCTCCACGCGGCAGTCGAAGATCACCGGCAGGGGCGTATCGATCATCTCCTCGATCTTGTCGTCCAGCTCGTCGGGCCGCTCGGCGCGCAGCCCCACCGCGCCATAGGCCTGCGCGAGTTTCACGAAGTCGGGCATGCTGGCCGAATAGGAGTGGCTGTAGCGCTCGCCGTGCAGGAGCTGCTGCCATTGGCGCACCATGCCCATCCACTCATTGTTGAGGATGAAGATCTTGATCGGCAGGTCGTATTGGATGGCGGTGGACATCTCCTGCATGGTCATCTGCACGCTGGCGTCGCCGGCGATGTCGATGACCAGGCTGCCTGGATGGGCGATCTGCACCCCCACGGCGGCGGGCAGGCCATAGCCCATGGTCCCCAGACCCCCGGACGTCATCCAGCGGTTCGGCTCCTGGAAGCGGTAGAACTGCGCGGCCCACATCTGATGCTGGCCAACCTCGGTGGTGATGTAGACGTCGCGACCCTTGGTCAGTTCGTAGAGTCGCTGGATGGCGTACTGCGGCTTGATGATGCTCGCCGAGGGCCGGTAGCGCAGGCAGTCGCGCGCCCGCCAGGCATCGATCGCCTTCCACCAGGGCGCCAGGCGCGAGCGGTCCAGGACCAGGGACTGGCAGGCGGCGATCAGGGCTTCCAGCACCTTGGCCGCGTCGCCGACGATGCCGACATCGATGGGAACGATCTTGCCGATCGACGAGGGGTCGATGTCGATGTGGATCTTCTTCGAGCCCGGCGAAAATGCGTTCAGCCGCCCGGTGACCCGGTCATCGAACCGCGCGCCCACGGCGATCATCACGTCGCAGTCGTGCATGGCATTGTTGGCTTCGTAGGTGCCGTGCATGCCGACCATGCCCAGCCACGCCGGATCGTCGGCCGCGAAGGCCCCCAGACCCATCAGCGTCGAGGTCACCGGCGCGCCGGTCAGGGCCGCCAGGCGTCGCAGCGCCGCGCTGGCCGCCGGTCCGGCGTTGATCACCCCGCCGCCGGTGTAGAAGAGCGGCCGGCGCGCGCCAGCGATCAGACGGGCGGCCGCCGCGATCAGCGCGCCATCGCCTTCCACGCCCGGGCGATAGACGTGTATCGCCCGGGCCTGCGCGGGCCCGACGTAAGGCGCGCTGGCGAACTGCACGTCCTTGGGAATGTCGATGACCACCGGGCCCGGCCGGCCGGTGGTGGCGATCGCGAACGCCTCGTGCAGGACGTGAGGCAGGTCGGCGACGTCCTTCACCAGATAGTTGTGCTTGGTGCACGAGCGGGTGATGCCGACGGTGTCGCATTCCTGGAAGGCGTCGGTGCCGATCAGGTGCGTCGGCACCTGGCCGGTAATGACGATCAGCGGGATCGAATCCATCAAGGCGTCGACGATGCCGGTGACCGCGTTGGTCGCCCCCGGGCCGGAGGTCACCACCACCACGCCCGGCTTGCCGGTGGAGCGGGCGTAGCCCTCGGCGGCGTGGGTCGCGCCCTGCTCATGGCGCGCCAGGACGTGGCGCAGGCGTGGCTCGTGAAACAGCGCGTCGTAGATCGGCAGCACCGCGCCGCCGGGATAGCCGAAAAGATCGGTCACCCCCTGATCGACCAGGGCGCGCACGACCATCTGGGCGCCGGTCATCATCTCAGGAGGCGGGGCGGCGGCGGTGGCTTTGGCGGCCTGGATGGTGGAATGGGCGGTCATGAGGGGGGACTTTGGTCTGTGACGGGGCAAGAAAAAAGGCCCGCTAAGGGCCTTGCGCACGCGACCGACGATCGGCGGAAGCTCTAGGCCCCAGCCGCGATCGGTCGCCGTCTAATTACGAGTCGCGCCGCGCGCATGCGTCTTGCTCCAAACCGCTGATAAGATGCATGCCATTGTGCCGCCTCGCCGTCAAGGCGGCGACCGCGCAAGAATTTGCCCCAACTGCTCATCGCCGTCCCGCCCCTCGATGCGCGGCCAGTCCGGCGTCTGGTGGCGAAACCAGGTGATCTGTCGCTTGACGTAGTGGCGGGTCTCCTGTTGCGCGCGCGCCAGGGCCTGGTCCCGAGACATCTCGCCTCGCAGTAGGGCGGCGAGCGGCGCGACGCCCAGCGCCTTCATCGCCGGCAGGCCCGCATCCAGGCCCCGCGCCATCAGGTGGGCGACTTCGTCCAGGGCGCCGGTCTCGATCATGGCGGCGAGCCGCGCATCGCATCGCCGGTAGAGCTCGGCGCGAGGGGGCTCAAGGATCGCCCCGCGCCAGGCAGCCCCGTCCAGCGCGCCGGCCCCATCGCCCTGCCAGTCGCTGAGCGCCCGCCCGGTTGCGGCGAAGACCTCCCAGGCGCGCGTCAGCCGCTGGCGATCGCCCGTCCCGATGCGCGCCGCGGCGGCGGCATCAACGCTGGCCAGCCGCTCGCGGAACGCCGCTTCCCCCAACGCTCCGAACATCGCGGCGGTCTCCTGGCGGATGGCCGAAGGAACCGGCGGGATTTCGGCCAGGCCCCGCGTCAGGCCTCGAAAATAGAGGCCGGTGCCGCCCACCACGACGGCCGTCCGCCCGCGCCCGGCGATGTCGCCAAGCACGTCCCGCGCGGCCGCCAGCCAGCGGCCCACCGACCAGGCCTGCGCGGCGTCCGCGACGCCAAACAGGTGGTGCGGCGACCGCGCCTCGTCCTCGGCGCTCGGGCGCGCGGTGAGGATACGCAAGTCAGCATAAAGCTGGATGGAATCGGCGTTGACGACCTCGCCGCCCACCGCCAGCGCCAGCTTCAGGGCCAGCGCCGACTTGCCGCCGCCCGTGGGCCCCGCGATCAGCCAGACCGGCGGCTGGCTCACCGCCCGTGAAATGTCGGCTTTTCCTTGGCCACGAAGGAGAGCGAGGCGGCCTTATGATCGTCGGTCATCATGGTGCGGATCATGTTCATGGCCTCAAGATCGAGCACTTCGCTCAAGGTGGCGTGCTCGGCGGCGTTGAGGTTGCGCTTCATATAGCCGATGGCCACCGTCGGCAGGCCGGCCAGCTGCCGGGCGAAATCGCCGGCCACGTCGTCCAGCTCCTCGCGCGGCACGGACTTGTTGACCACGCCCAGGCGCAGGGCTTCGGCGCCGTTGATCACATCGCCGGTGAAATA
>PMOM01000301.1 GCA_003161535.1 Caulobacteraceae bacterium
ACGCCATCTGGTGGAGCTTCCCGCTGGGCACGATTACCTCGGCGGCTCTGACCAGCCTCTATTACAAATTTGGCGGCTGGCGAAACTCACGCATGTTGCGCGATGAACCCCGTGGCGAAGCGCCGGACGCCGGCCTGGCGGCCCCGTCCATGGCGCCGGCGCAAAAGGCGGTAGCCGTGGCGGAGGCAGGCTGAGAAAGGTCGCGTGCTGCGTCTCTCGCCTCTTTCGTCCACTTCCCCAAGGCGTTTATGATCAGTGATAACTTTTGAGGATCGAGGCGGCTATGAGATTTGGCATCTTCTATGAACACCAGCTTCCTCGGCCGTGGACCGAAGGCCTGGAGTTGAAGTTGTTCCAGGATGCGCTCGACCAGGTAGAGTTGGCCGATTCCCTGGGCTTCGACAATGTCTGGGAGGTCGAACACCATTTCCTGGAGGAATATTCGCACTCCTCGGCCCCGGAGATTTTCCTCGCCGCCTGCTCCCAGAGGTCCCGTCAGATTCGCCTGGGCCATGGCATCGTTCTGATGCCCCCCGGCTACAACCACCCGGCGCGTGTCGCCGAGCGCATCGCCACCCTCGATCTGGTGTCCAATGGCCGCGTGGAGTGGGGCACCGGCGAGAGCTCGGCCCTGCTCGAGCTGGACGGCTATCGGGTCGCGGTCGCCGACAAGCGCAACGCTTGGCGCGAAGCGGTGGAGCAGTGCGCCAACATGATGGCCATGGATCCCTATCCGGGCTTCGAGGGCGAGTTCTTTTCCATGCCCACGCGCAACATCGTTCCCAAGCCGGTGCAAAAGCCGCACCCGCCCTTGTGGGTCGCCTGCTCCAATCGCGAGACCATCAAGCTTGCCGCGCGCCTGGGGATCGGGGCGCTAACCTTCGCCTTCGTCGATCCCGACGAGGCCAGGCAGTGGGTCGATGACTACTACCGTATCCTCAAGGAGGAGTGTGTGCCCATCGGCCATGCGGTGAACGCCAACATCGCCATGGTCTCCAGCTTCGGTCTCCACCGCGACGCGGAGGAAGCTCGGCGGCGTTTTCAGGATGGCTTCCGCTTTTTCCAGTTCGCGCTTGGCTGGCACTATGGTTTCGGCGAGCACACGCCTGGCCGCACCGACATCTGGGCCAAGTTTCAGGCCGCGCTGGCCAACATGCCGCCTGTCACCGCGGCCGAAGGCGGGATCAGTACGCCGGACGGTCTGCGCGAGCACCTGCGCAAGTTCGCCGACTGCGGGGTCGATCAGGTCTCCTTCATCCAGCAGGGCGGCCGCAATCGGCACGAACACATTTGCGAGGCGCTCGAACTATTCGCGGCCGAGGTCATGGGCGAATTCAAGGAGCGGGAAGCCGATCGCGTGAAGAAGAAAGACGAAGCGCTCGCGCCCTACATCGAGGCGGCGTTCAAGCGCAAATCCTACATGAAGCCCCTGGCCGACAGTGAAATCGCGCCGGTCATCGCTCTGGGCCGCCAGGTGGCCGAGCAGGCGGCGCGCGAGGGCAAGCCCTTGCCGCCCAATCCCAATCGGGAGGCCTGGACCAAGGCGCTCTCAGGAGCGAAGTAAGCCCGCCAGCTAGGCGCCCTGACGGTCAAACGCCGCCGCGAACGACACCACCTGTAGGGCCACCGTTTCCACCGCGGCCGCGTCGCGCGGGTCGATGAACGCGCCGTCGCCATCGAACAGTTCCCCGCCGTTGGCGTTCAGGGTGGCGCCCAGGGGGGTGGGCCAGCCGCGCATGGCGTGGATGATCGAGCGCAGCGCCGCCAGGGTCGAACCGCAGGCCTGGGCGCCGTTGGCCACGACGATACAGCCCACCGCCCGGCCGTCGAAGTAGGGCCGCGAGTCGTCCCGCAGACCTTCGAGGCTGTCGAGGGCGTTCTTCACCAGACCGGATATCGAACCGTGATAGCCGGGTGTCGCTACAATGAGCCCGTCGGCGCGGCTGACGGCGTGCAGGAATTGCACCTGTTCGGGGTGCGTCGCGGGTTGATGGGGATTGTAGTGCGGCAGGGCGGCCAGGAACGCGCCGCCAAACAATTTAGTGCGCGCGCCCGCCCCCTCCGCCGCCGCCAGCGCCTTGATCAGCGCCGTCTCGCTGGCGGACCCCGGACGGATCGTGCCGCCCAGTCCGACGATCGTCATGGGGCGAGACTTGGCGCTCACGCCCTGGCCGGCTCGCCCTTGGCGGCGGCGTAGTGGCGCTTCAGTTCGTCCAACTCGCCGGCGTATTTGTCCTTGGCCGCCTCGCGCAGCTTGGGCAAGTGATAGTCAGGGAAGAGGTCGTTGTCGGGGGCGTAGTCACGCAAGACCTGCTTGGCGACGGTGACCTTGTGCACCTCGGTGGGGCCATCGGCGATGCCCATCACGAAGGCGCCGGTAATCATGCCCATGAATGGCATCTCATTGGACACGCCCAAGGCCCCGTGGATGTGCAGGGCCGCGGCGGCGATGTCGTGATAGACGCGCGGCATGGCCACCTTGATGGCGGCGATGTCCTTGCGCACGACCTTGTAATCCTTGTGCTTGTCGATCAGCCATGCGGTGCGCAGCACCAGAAGACGAAACTGCTGCAGCTGGATCCAGGCATCGGCGATCTGTTCCTGCACCATCTGCAGATCGGCGAGGCGCCCATCCCGCGTCTGGCGGGACACCGCCCGGCGGCACATCAGGTCGAAGGCGTGCTGGCAGGCGCCGACGGTGCGCATGGCGTGGTGCACCCGCCCGCCCCCAAGCCGTGTCTGGGCGATGATGAATGCCCCGCCGCGTTCGCCGAGGACCGCATCCTTTGGAACCTTGACATTGGTGTAGCGGATATAGCCGTGGCCGCCTTCGCCCTCGCCCGCGCCGACCCCGATGTTGCGAATGGTCTCCACGCCGGGCGTGTCGGTGGGCACCAGGAAGATCGAAGTCCGGCGATAGGGGTCCTTGGCCTGGGGGTCGGTCACCGCATAGAGCACCAAAACCTTGGCGTAGCGCGAATTGCTGGAGAACCATTTCTCGCCGTTGATCACCCATTCGTCGCCGATGAGTTCGGCGCGGGTCTTGAAGGTCAGTGGGTCGGAGCCGCCGGTCGGCTCGCTCATCGAAAAGGCCGAGCGGATCTCTCCGTTGAGAAGCGGCTTTAGCCACTTTTCCTTCTGCTGCGGCGTGCCGTAGTGGGCGATGATTTCCGCATTGCCGGTGTCGGGCGCCTGGCAACCGAATACCGTCGGCGCCAAGCCGTTGCGGCCCAGCTTTTCGTTCATGAGGGCAAGTTTGACTTGGCCGTAGCCTTGGCCGCCCAGCTCGGGGCCAAGATGGCAAGCCCATAGTCCCTGATCGCGCACCTTCTGCTGCATGGGCTTGATGAACTTCTCGCGTCCGGCCGATCCCCAGACAGCCATGCCCAGGTGTGAGATGGGCTCGACCTCGTCGGTCATGAACTCTTCGATCCAGTCGAGTTTCTTCTGAAACGCGGGGTCGGTCTCGAAATCCCATGCCATTTTGACGTTTCCCTTGACGATTCTCGCTGGTCTCCGCGGTGGCGATCCCAGCCTTGCCTCATCATCAATGCCGCTTCCGATCCAGACGCGCAACCGCCGCAAACACTTGTTTGAAAATTTTCCGGGCGGCCCTTAGGCGTCGCCATGCGGCGGTTCTGTCGCACCCCATCTGAAGCGCCAATCCGCGCGACGGCGATTTTTCCTTGCGCGAACCCACCGTTCGCCCTCATGCGTTCCCCTAAGCCATGGCCGAGCCCGCAAGTCCTATCGAGTATCTGGTAATCTTCGGGGCGACCGGAGATCTCGCCGCGCGCATGCTCGTGCCGTCGTTGTATTTTCTCGACCTCGATGGCCTGCTGCCGCTCAATCTCAAGGTGATCGGGTCGGCGCGCACGGCCATGGATCGGGAGGCTTATGTCCAGCGGGTGCGCTTGAGCCTGGAGGGACGATCGGAGGGTCTTGACGCGGGAGTCTGGTCGAGATTTTCGGCGCGCCTGGACTATTGCCAGGCCGACGTCACGCAAGGCCACGGCTTGGCCGATCTCGCCGTCCGCCTTGGGACCGCTCCGACGATCTATTACCTGGCCTTGTCGCCAAGCCACTATGGAGCGGCCTGCGCTGGCCTCGATGCCGCGGGCCTGGCATGCGGCGACTGCCGCATCGTCCTGGAAAAGCCCCTCGGTCACGATTTGGCGTCATCGCGGGCCATCAACGCCCAAGTGGCGCAGTCCTTTGAGGAAAGCCGGGTGTTTCGCGTCGACCACTATCTGGGCAAGGAGACGGTGCAGAACCTGGTCGCCTTGCGCTTTGCCAACACCCTGTTCGAACCGTTGTGGAACAATCTGGCCATCGACCACGTGCAGATCACGGTTTCGGAGACTGACGGGGTGGGGGAGCGTTGGGGTTACTACGACGAATACGGCGCGCTGCGGGACATGGTGCAAAATCACATGCTCCAGCTTCTGTGCCTGGTGGCCATGGAGCCGCCCGCCGACTCCGGAGCGGACTCAGTGCGCGACGAAAAGGTCAAGGTGCTGAAGTCCCTGCGCCCGTTCACGGCGGAATACGCGCAGCAGATGAGTGTGAGGGGTCAATACCGCGGCGGTGTCGCGGCGGGAAAGGCCGTGCCGTCCTATGCCGAGGAGAAAGGCGGGACGAGCGACACCGAAACCTTCGTGGCCTTGCGCGCCGACATCGACAACTGGCGGTGGGCGGGGGTTCCGTTCTATCTGCGAACCGGCAAGCGCCTGCCCGAGCGCCGTACACAGATCGCCATTCAGTTCAAAGCCCTGCCGCACTCAATCTTCGGGGCCAAGGCGCGCGATGATCTGATCGCCAATCGCCTGGTCATCGATCTGCAGCCGGACGAAGACATCTCCCTGTTGCTGATGAACCGCCGCCCGGGCTTGATCGGCACGCGCCTGAAGGCCCTACCGCTGAGCCTCTCCCTGGACGACGGCGGTCGCCGGCGGATCGCCTATGAGCGTCTATTGCATGACGTCCTGGCCAACAGCCCGGCGCTGTTCGTGCGTCGTGACGAGGTGGAACTGGCGTGGGCGTGGATCGATGGCGTCGCCGCGGCCTGGCGCGAATTGGCGATGACTCCCAAGCCTTACGCCGCCGGCAGCTGGGGACCGTCGGGCGCCTTCGCGCTTCTGGAGCGGTCGGGACGCGAATGGCTTGATGAATAGGATCGAGGCCTTTGCCGACCACGAGGCCCTGGCGGATGCGGCGGCCACCGTGATCGCCCAGGCGCTCGGCGCGCCGGAAGCCAAGAGCTTTATCGCCACGGGCGGCACGACTCCTGGACCCACCTACGACCGACTCGCCAGACGCGATATCGACTGGGGCCAAATCACCGTCACCTTGAGCGACGAACGCTGGGTCGCGCCAACCGCGCCGGAAAGCAATGAGCGACTGATCCGAACCCGGTTGCTCAAGCATTGCGCCGCCGCCGCGCGCTTCCTGCCGCTGAAAGGTCACGGGGCATCGCCCGAAGAAGACGCCGCGGCCGCCGAGATGGGCTTGCGCACGCTCACACCCTTCGCCGCCGTCCTGCTGGGCATGGGCGCCGATGGACATGTGGCGTCCTTGTTCCCGGGCGCGGCGGGTCTGGCGGCGGCGCTCGACCCGACCAGCGAGCGCCTGTGCATCGGTGTCGACAAGGCCGGCCTTGATCCACGCGTCCCCCGCATCAGCCTTACGGCGCGCGCCCTGCTGAGCTCGGCCTTGTTGGTGGTGCTGATCACCGGCGAGGAAAAGCGCGCCGTGGTCGAGCGGGTCGGCAATGATTCCGCCTTCCAGCCGCCGGTGGCGGCGATATTGCGCCAGAAGCGTGTTCCCGTTCGGGTCTTGTGGGCGCCCTGAGACCTGTTCACCAAGTCTGCAACAGAAGGCCCTATCCCCGCCGCACCGATCCGCCGCCGTCCACCGCGAGCACAACGCCAGTAATGAACTTCGCCTCGTCCGAGGCCAAGAAGAGGGCCGCGTAAGCCACGTCCCAGGCATCGCCCATCTTGGCGCCAAGCGGCACCCTGGCGTTTCGCGCCGCGCGCACCGCCTCGACGCTTTCGCCGCGCGCCTTGGCGATGGTCTCGATGGCCATCGGGGTGTCCATCAGCCCCGGCATGATGGCGTTGCAGCGGATCATGTGGCGGGCGTTGAGGGCGGCCGTGGAGGTGGTCAGCTTGTTCACCCCGGCTTTTGAAACCTCGTAGGCGATCAGGCCCGCCGGCGCGATGGCCGCCAGGGATGAGATGTTGACGATCGCCCCGCCGCCTTGGGCACGCATGACGGGCAGGACGTGCTTGATGGTCAGCCACATGCCCTTGAGATTGACACTGAGAATGCGCTCCCAGTTGGCCTCTTCCAGACGCTGAACGGACCCGTCGCCGGTTCCGATGCCGACGTTATTGTGCAGGATGTCGAGGCGCCCAAGCTTGGCGCCCGACTCGGCGACCAGGGCCGCGCAGTTGGCCTCGGCGGTGATGTCGGCGGCGAAGGCGAAAGCGGTCCCGCCCTCCTGCTTGATCATGGCGACGGTTTCTCGCGCCGAGGCGAGATCGCGATCGACGCAGAGGACCCTTGCGCCTTCCCTGGCGAACAGAATCGCCGTCGCCCGACCGTTACCGATGGTCGTCCCTGGCGTCTGGCCGGCGCCGACGACCGCCGCCGCCTTGCCCTCCAGTCTACCGGCCATGATCAGGCGGCTTCCCGATCGAGCCCCGCGTCGTGCAGGAATCCGGTCACCGCGGCGTTGAACGCGGCCGGCTGGTCGATGTTGGAGGCGTGGCCGGCGTCGGGAATCACCACCTTCCGAGCGCCAGGAATCTTGGCCGCCATGTAGTCGCTGGCGGCGATGAAGGGGGTGTCGTTGGCGCCCACCACGACCAAGGATGGAACCGCTATGGTCGGGAGGCTGGCGATGACGCGCGCATCGGTCTGGGTGAGCATGCCGCGCGCCGCCCGCGCCAGGCCATCGGCCGAGCGGTGGGTGCTCATGCGCATCTCCGGGCTGCCCGCGGCCAGTCGTCCCAGGCCTTCGCTTTCGTAGCGTTCGGCCGTGCGCAGGGCGTTCTTGTTCCAGCCTTCCCGCGCCTCGTCGTTGCGGTAGCCGGGGCCCGTGTCGATGATCAACAGCGCCCGCACACGACCCGGATGGGCCAGATGGAAGGCGAGACTCATGTATCCGCCCAGGGAAAGGCCGCCAACGATGGCGCGATCGGCGCCGGCCGCATTGAGCAGAGCCGCCATGTCGGCGACTGTTTCGGCTTCGCTGTAGGCTCTATCGTCGGCCGGATAGTCCGACTGTCCATGTCCGCGCATGTCCCAGATGATCACCCTGTGGTGTCTGGAAAGGGCGTCGATCTGGCCGCGCCACATCTGCGCCGTGGCCGAATAGCCATGGGAAAGGAGCAGCGGCGGTCCCTCGCCATGAACCTCATAATAGATTTCGACGCCGTCTCGATTCAGTTTGGTCATCTGTCGCCTCTCAGGCGCCGACGAAGACGCCGGGACGCCGCTCATTGACCGAACGCACCCCCTCGGCGAAGTCGGCCGTTTTGCGCAAGGCGGTCTGCTCGATGAGCTCATGGTCGGTCTGGGCCTTCACGGCCGCGGCCAGGCCTGTGCGCATCGTCGCCCGGGTCGACTGCACGGCGAGGGGCGCGTTCTCGGCCAATTCGCCGGCTAGCGATAGGGCGGCGGACCGCAGTTCCTCCATCGGGACCATCTGATCGATGAGGCCCCAGCCGAGCGCCTCGGCGGCCTTGATGCGGCGGGCGGTCAGGCACATCAGCGCCGCGCGCTGTTGGCCCACCACGCGGGGCAGGGTGTGAGTGATGCCAAAGCCTGGGTGGAAGCCAAGCTTGACGAAATTGGCGGCGAACCTCGCTTCGGGGGCGGCGACGCGAAAATCAGCGACTAGCGCCAAGCCGAGCCCGGCGCCGATGGCCGCGCCCTGAACCGCCGCCACGATCGGCTTTCTGGTCGAGAACAAACGCACCGCTTGGACATAGAGGGGGTTGATCCCCTCCATCCCGGCCCCGCCAACCCCGGTGGGCGAGGCGAGATCCGCTCCGGCGCAAAAGGTCTTGCCGGCGGCGGCCAGGACGCTGGCGCGCAACTCCCGCTCGGCGTCGATGGCCTCCAGAGCGTCGGCCAGATCGCGCATCAGTTCGACACTGACAAAGTTGTGCGGCGGCCGATCTATCTGAAGCATGGCGACATGGCCGTGGATTTGCACCGAAACGTCGCCGTATTGGGTTTTCATGACTTCAACTCAGTTTGCAGGAAGGCCGCCCGCACCGGCACGTCCGGCAGGGCCACGATGGCCGGAGAGCCTTGGCCGCGCCACACCGCGCAGATCACGCTGCCGACGACGCCGCCTTCGGCGCGTAGATGGGCCGCGCCCTCGACGATGGCCCCGCCGGTGGAGATGACGTCCTCGACAATGGCCAAGGTGCGGCCCGCCACGTCGGCGCCCTCGACCGCACGGCAGGTGCCGTAAGCCTTCGCGGCCTTGCGAACGAAGACGGCCGGCAAGCCGCTTTCCAGAGACATCGCCGTGGCGATCGGCACGCCGCCCAGCTCAAGGCCGGCCAGAACCTGGGTGTCGGCAGGGATCAGCGCCAGCATTCGCCGGGCGATGCGCCGCAGCAGGGCGGGGTCTGATTCAAAGCGGAACTTGTCGAAATATTCGCTCGACACCGCGCCCGACCGCAGCACGAAACGGCCCGTCAGATGCGCCGCCGCAGTGAGATCGGCGGCCAATAGCGGATCGTGCGCAAGCGTCATCGTTTCGTACCCAG
>PMOM01000015.1 GCA_003161535.1 Caulobacteraceae bacterium
AACCGCGCGATCGCGCTCAAGCCTGATTACGCCCACGCCTACAACAATCGCGGCTTGGCCTATGCCAACAAGGGCCTCTACGCCCCGGCCGTCTCTGATTACAATCAGGCGCTCGCACTCAAATCCGACTACGCCGTAGCCTTGGAGAATCGCGGCATCCTCAATGAAAAGATGGGCTCCCGCGAGCAGGCCGTCTCCGACTACCGCGACGCGCTTAGGTTGGATCCGAGCCTGCGGAAAGCGCGCGATGGCCTCACGCGCCTGGGCGTCACGCCGTAGGCGCGCTCAAGGCGGATCGCCTTTGGCCCACGCCTCGTTGATCGCCTTTCGCGGCCCTCGCGCCGCCCTCGCCTTGGCGCGATCGAGGGTGACATACGCCCCCGCCAAATTCTCGCAAGCCACGCGCAGGAGCGCGCCCTGGGCGTCGGGAAGGCTCTCGCCGGTCTCGCGGGCCACCACCGCGCGCCAGTCGCCGCCGCGGCCAAGGATCACCTCGGGCTCGCACAGCGCCGCCAGCAGCCGCGCGCTCGACGCCCCCGCCAGGGCGAGCACCGCCTCGATGCGGCCGCCGGCGCGGCGGCGGGCCTCGCTGAAGGCTTCGGGCGCGCGAGAGCGGTCGATCCGGGGGGCGAAGTCGCCGCCGCCGGTCAGGGTGCGATGCAGGGCGGCGATGTCATTCTGCAGGCGGCGCGCGGCGTCCAGGGCGTCGGGCCTGAGTTTGCCGCGGGCGGCCAAGAGGTCGAACACATCCTGTCGCCGTGCCCGCGCCGGGCGGCCGTCGGGGCCCGGGCGACGCTCGACGTCGGCGTTGGCGACCAGCGACAGCGCCTGGGCGTCGATGCCCCATTGGGCCGGATCGCGCTCGGCGAGGCGCTCGGCCGCCCTGCGCCGGGCGATCTCCAGCGGGCTGCTCGGCCGGGTGGGCTTTCGTTTGCGGCTCATGTCGCCTCGCCGACAAAGCGGGCCAGATCGCGCAGGGTCTCGGCCAGGGACGGCGCCGTCGGCCCCCGCATCAGCGCCTTGTGGCCGGGGCAATAGGCCGCCGCGCCGCAGGGGTTGCAGCAGGCGCGCACGGTCGCGCCGTCGCCGTCGTGCGGCCAGGCGCATTCGCCGGCTTCCCGCGTCAGCCAGGGGCGAGGGGCGCGGGCGATCCTTGGGCATAGGGCGCGATCGGGCATGACCGTATGATTGCGTATTGCAATGATTTTGTAAAGGGCGAATCTTGCATTTTGTCTGACGCCCTTTGCGACATATGTTTGCATAATGCGTCATGGTCCGAACTCCGGAGCGCAACTTCCTGAGGGCTTGGCGCGAACACCGCCGCCTGACCCAGGCCAAGCTCGCCGAAGCGGTGGGCACCACCGGCGCGGTGATCAGCCTGCTGGAATCGGGCGATCGCGGCCTGTCGGACAAGTGGCTGCGCCGGCTGGCGCCGGTGCTGGGCACCCGGCCGGGCCATCTGCTGGAGGTGGATCCCAACGATGTCTCCACCGACATCCTCGATATCTGGGCCGACATCCCCGAGGACCGCCGCGAACAGGCCCGCGACGTTCTCAAAGCCTTTCGCACCAAGACCGACCGGCAGGGCTAGGCCGGAGCACCGGGTCGGGACCCCGAACCTCACCAGCATCACCAACTCGATGCGCTATGCCGACGCGGTGTCGCCGCCGGGCGCGCACGGGGAAATCGAAACCACCAGGGAAAGGGAACTGACAGATGGCGCGGCAACCAACGCGGGAATCGAACATGAAACACACGCCTCATGCACGCATCGAAGAGCGCAAAAAGCATGGCGTCCAGACCATCGCCAAGGAACACACCGGCTTCAACGGCTGGCTGGCGGTCAAGATCACCAACGGCGTCGGCACCATGTGGTGCGCCTATGCCTTCACCGTTCTAGCCATGATCAGCCTGCCCGACGCCATCAAGGGTGGCACGGCCACGCTGATCTCCTGGATCGCTCAGACCTTCCTGCAGCTGGTGCTGCTGTCCATCATCATGGTCGGGCAGAAGGTCGCGGCGGCGGCCTCCGACAAGCAGGCGTACCAGACCTACAAGGACGCAGAGGCCTTGCTGACGATCAGCAACGATCTGCACCAACTGCTCAAATTGAACAATCAGATGACGGACGATATCCATAAAATCATGAACAAGAAAACGCCCGGATAAAGTCTCGACCGGGATCGCCCAAGAGCGGTCGCGGCGGTACGTGGGGCCGACCTCGCCCGAAGCCCCGGCCATGACGTTCCTTAGGGGTGGGGCGCCTCAATGTACGGGGCGACAGTTCACCCCACCCCTCACGAAAACGCTCCCGCCAATCCCAATCCCGCCGCCGCCGCCAGGCACCACAGGGGGTTGAGACGGGTGAAATAGGCGATCCCGCCGGCGACGGTGGTCACCGCGGCCAGGCGCCAATCGCGGTCGGCGGCGCGGATCAGCAGATAGGCGGTGGCGCCCACCAGCCCCACGGTCAGGGGCGCCAGGCCCGCGGCGATGGCCACGCGCCAATGCGCCTCGCGGTGACGGTCCCAGACCTTGATGATCCAATAGGTGAGCAGGCAGGAGGGCGCGCACATGGCCGCCGTGGCCACCAGCGCTCCGGCCAGGCCGGCGGCCTTGAAGCCCACCAGGGTGGCGATCATGAAATTGGGGCCCGGCGCCGCCTGGGCGA
>PMOM01000033.1 GCA_003161535.1 Caulobacteraceae bacterium
ATGTTCACCAGCACGGCCTTGGCCCCCTTCAGGGTCACCTCGTCCAATAGCGGATTTTGGATGGCGTTCTCGGCGGCCATCAGCGCGCGGCCCTCGCCGGAGGCCTCGCCCGTGCCCATCATCGCCTTGCCCATCTCGGTCATCACCGTGCGCACGTCGGCGAAGTCCAGATTGATCAGGCCCGGCAGGACCATCAGGTCGGTGATCGAACGCACTCCCGAATGCAGCACCTGGTCAGCCATCCCGAAGGCTTCGGCGAAGGTGGTGCGCTCATTCGCCACACGAAACAGGTTCTGATTGGGGATGACGATCAGGGTGTCGACATAGCGTTGCAGTTCGGCGATGCCGGCGTCGGCCAGCCGCATGCGGTGGCGGCCCTCGAAGTGGAAAGGCTTGGTCACCACCCCGACGGTCAGGATGCCGCGCTCGCGGGCGCATTTGGCGATGATCGGACCGGCGCCGGTGCCGGTGCCGCCGCCCATGCCCGCGGTGATGAACACCATGTGCGCGCCGTCGAGATGCTCGCCGATCTCCGGCGCGCTCTCCTCGGCCGCCGACATGCCCACTTCCGGATGGGCCCCCGCGCCCAGGCCCTGGGTGACATTGACGCCAAGCTGGATGCGCCGGTCGGTCTTGGAGAAGGCCAGTTGCTGGGAGTCGGTGTTGGCGACCACGAACTCGACGCCCTCCAGCCCCGCCTCGATCATGTTGTTGACCGCGTTGCCGCCGGCTCCGCCAACGCCGAACACGACGATGCGCGGCTTCAATTCCTTGGTTTGAGGAGCAAACACCTTGAACATGATTTCAACCCCGCGGCCTTCGCCGATCTGCTGGAAGGTTCAACTCGCGACGTGCGCGCGAACTGCTTCGATGGACCGAATCAACAGAACAACAATCACCCTTAATCACGCGTTAACCGCATAAGCTGAGTCGCCCGCCCGTCGATCCGGAGCGGGGGCGTTTGGCGGGGATAACTCGCCGCGTTTCTCGCCAGCGACGGGGCCTTGACGCCTACAGATTGTCCCTCAGCCAGGCCGCCGCCTTGGAGACCACATTGGCGTGGGAATCGACCGGACCGGCGGGTCGGGCCGCGCCGCCTGGACGCTTGGGACCGGCTTCACGCGGGCCGAAGGCGGCGCGTTGCAGAACCCCGGCGGCGGCGCAGAAGGCCGGCCCCGAGGCGGCGTCGGCCAAATGGGGTATGCGGCGCGGCCGGCCCAGGCGCACGGGTCGATCGAACACGCGCACGGCCACTTCGCGCACGCCGGCCAGCTGGCTGGCGCCGCCGATCAACACGATCCCCGCACCGGGGTCGACCAGGGCGCCGGCGGCGCGCAGTCGGTCCTTCAGGAGTTCCAGGGTTTCCTCCACCCGCGGCGCGATGATGCCCTTGAGCAGGGAACGCGGCGCCGTCACCGGCCCCGCCCCCGGATCGTCCCCCCGCGGCGGAGCCTCGATCATCTCGCGGTCTTCATTGGCCGAAGCGATCGCCGAACCGTGCAGGGTCTTGATGCGCTCGGCTCCGACCATGGAAGTGGACAGGCCTCGGGCCACGTCCTGGGTCACGTGCGCGCCGCCGACGGCGAGACTGTCCACATAGGTCAGGGCGCCGCCGGAATAGACCGCCACCGAGGTCGATCCGCCGCCCATGTCGATGCAGATGGCGCCCAACTCCATCTCGTCTTCTTCCAGGGCGGCCAGGGATGACGCGAAGGGCGCCGCCACGGCGCCCTCGAACTGCAGGTGCGCGCGCTCCACGCAGTGGCCCAGGGTGTGGAAGACGCCTTCGTTCATCGACACCACCAGCATTTCCAGGCCCAGGGTGCGGCCGAACATGGCCCGGGGATCCTGCACGTGGCGCTGCCCGTCCACCGACCAGGCGATGGGACGAAGATGAATGGCCTGGCGGCGGTTCAGGCGCAAACCGTTCATGGCCTGGGCGATGGCGCGGGCAAGGTCGTTATCGCCGATGGGCCTGCCGCCGAGCGCGACCTTGGCGGTCACGCGATGGCTGGCCAGCTGGCCGCAGGTGGTGGCCACGGTCACGCCCTGGACATCGACGCCGGCCATGGCCTCGGCGCGTTCCACCGCCCGGCCGATGGCCAAGGCGGCCTCGTCCATGTCAACGATGCTTCCGCCGCGTACGCCGTGCGACTGAACATAGCCGACGCCGACGGTGGTCAAGGTTCGGTCGGCGCGGCGCACGCCGTCGGCCTTCATGATGAAGCAGGCCACCTTCGAGGCGCCCAGATCAACCGCGGCGACCACGGCGGATCGGCCCAAGGCCAGCTTCAGTCCCTCGCGGCCTTCGCGCCGCTCCCCGCGCGCCGCGCCGTCGCGTCGATCCATCACAGCCTGCATCATCTATACCCCACTAGAAGCCGTCACCGGCGCCGCGCCGCCGCGCGGTCGCACCACCACCATGTCCGCATCGCGCAAATCGATGCGCGCCAAGCCGAGCTGCAAGATCCGTCCCTTGGCGTCGAGCGCGTCGAGGTTCTTGAGCGCCGCTTCTTCCTGGACCGCCGGAAGCTGGACCACGCCGCCGTCGGACAGTCGGATGTCCCAGCGCCGCTGATCGACCCGAACCAAGGCGCTTACGCGAGCCGCCAGCCGAGGGCGACGCAGCACCGCCGGCAGGAGCGCCGGCGCCGCTAGATTGGCGCCGTCGCCGACGATCAGGGGCAAGCTGGCGAAGTGTCCAGGATCGACCTGGCTCACCACCGTTCCGTCGGAGGCGACTACCATCGTCCTTCCGGCGTGCTGCCAGACGGCCAGCAAGGGGCGCTCGACCACGGCGATGACCAAGGCGCCGGGGAATAGTCGAATGACGCGAGCGCGCTCGACCCAACCGACCTTTTCGACCCGCGCCCGCACGGCGGCCAGATCGACCGCGAGGATGGGTTCGCCCGGCTTTAGGGCGGCGGCCTCCAGTATTTCGCTCTGGGCGGCCTTCGAGGCGCCTTGGAGATGGACGACACCCACGCGCAGACCCAGACTGGCGAAGCGGCTGTCGATGGCTCCGCGCGCCGCGCCGGCGAGCCTTTCGCCTCGGCCGCCGGTAGCCAAGGCCGCGACCATGATCAACGCCAGCATCATGCATGTCGCTGTCACGGCGAGGCTGCGCGGCAAGCCAACAGTGTGGGCGGCGGTAAGCTTCGAGACCCCCCGCGTCGCGGGTCTCATGGAGCGCGGCCTGCCTCTGTTAGGCGGGGTCTTGGCGCGAGACCTGGCTGGCCCCCACCCGTCCCCCCGCAACGCCGCGGGCATAGCCGTCCTCCGTGATCCACTGCACGAGCTCGTCGAACCCCAGGCCTTGATGAGCCGCCTGCTCCGGCGCGAGCGAAGTGGGCGTCATTCCCGGTTGGGTGTTGACCTCCAGAAGGACCAGAAGGTCGTTAATGTCGTCATAACGAAAGTCACTGCGCGTCATTCCCTGGCATCCCAGGGCCGCGTGAGCGGCCATCGCCTGGCTTTTCGCGAGCTCGGCCACGGCCGGAGCGATCCGGGCCGGCAGGATATGCACCGATCCACCCTCGCCGTATTTGGCTTCGTAATCATAAAAGTCGGTGCGTGATTCGATTTCGGTAACGCCCAGAGCCCGCTCGCCGAGCACGGCGACGGCGAGCTCAAGCCCGGGCACATAGGGCTCGATCATCACTTGGTCACCGAAGGTCCAGTCCGCGGACAGCAGAGCCTCGGGCGGGCTGTTGGCGCCGTCGAACACCCGAAATACGCCCACGGACGAGCCCTGCGCGTTGGGCTTGACCACGTAAGGGGGGGGCATGACGTGGCGCCTGCCCGCTTCGAGCCGGCTGAACAGCCCGCCGCCTGGCACCCGCACGCCGGCTGCGGCCATCACCGCCTTGGCCTTGGCCTTGTCCATGGCCAGCGCCGAGGCCAGGACGCCCGAGTGGGTATAGGCGAGATCCAGGGTTTCCAGCACTCCCTGTACGCAGCCATCCTCGCCCCAGGCGCCATGCAGGGCGTTGAAGCAGACATCCGGAGCCAAGGCGCCCAGCACCGCCGCCAAGTCGCGACCGGCGTCGATACGGCTGACCCTGGCTCCCAACCTCTCCAGGGCGTCGGCGCACTCCTTGCCCGATGTCAGGCTGACCTCCCGCTCCGCCGATAATCCGCCCATCAGGACGGCGACATGGCGGCCAGCAAATGGAAGGGTCATGGAATCTCCGCTTCGCGAGGCGGGGTCGCTTGTGGCCCAATTGAGCGGCCTTGTTAAGCGCGGCTCTAGCGCCGCCGTCCGATGCGCCGGATTTCCCATTCCAGGGCGACCCCAAACTTCGCCTCGACATCGGCGCGCACGGCCTCTCCCAGATCTTCCAGATCGCCGGCCGTGGCCTCGCCAGTGTTGATCATGAAATTGGCGTGCAGCGGCGAAAACATCGCGCCGCCCATGCTCTTGCCGCGCCAGCCGGCGGCGTCGACCAGGCGCCAGGCCGAATCTCCCGGCGGATTTTTGAAGGTCGAGCCGCCGGTCTTCTCGCGGATCGGCTGGGTGGTCTCGCGGCGCTGAGTGATGGCGGCGATGGCCTGGCCAAGCGCCTCGGGATCGCCGCGACCGCCTTGAAACACCGCCCCGGTCCAGATCATGCCGGCGGGCGCCTGGCTCCGACGATAGGAATAGCCAAGGTCGGCCACCGTGAAGACGCGCTTCTCACCGGTGCGATCAAGCCCCCAGGCGGCCACCAGCACGTCGCCGGTCTCGCCTCCATAGCAACCCGCGTTCATGGTCAGGGCGCCTCCGACGGTTCCGGGAATGCCGGCATAGAATTCCAGCCCCGAAATGCCCGCCTTGGCCGCCGCTCGGGCCACGGCGGAATCCAGGACGGCGGCGCCGGCGATCACCTGGCGGGGACCTGGATCGACGCGCGCTTCGCCAAATGCGCGGCCCGCCAGCCTCACCACCAAGCCATAGATGCCGCCGTCGCGCACGATCACGTTCGAGCCGACGCCCAGGACCGTCACCGGCGTGTCGGCGGGCAAGGCGCGCAGGCAGTCGGCGAGATCCTCTTCGT
>PMOM01000243.1:0-5414 GCA_003161535.1 Caulobacteraceae bacterium
GCCGACGTTGGTCCAGGTCTCGCCGCCGTCGAGGCTCTTGTAGACGCCGTCTCCCACCGAGACGGAGTTGCGCATCCAGCTTTCCCCGGTTCCGGCCCAATAGGTGTCGGGATGGTTGGGATCCAGCGCCAAGGCGCCGATCGACATGGCGCTCTGCTTGTCAAAGATCGGCCGGAAGGTCGTGCCGCCATCATTGGATTTCCACACCCCGCCGGTCGCCGCGCCGATCAACAGCATGGTCTTGCCGTCCGGCTCGACCCGCCCGACGATGGCCGCGATGCGCCCGCTCATGGCGGCCGAGCCGATGTTGCGGGCCCCCAGGCCGGAGATGGTGGCGTTGTCGAAGGCGGCGGGCTGGGCGGTGGCCATCGTCGCCACGGCGCCAAGCGCGGTCGACAGGGCGAGAACCGCGACGCGGTTGCGGAATGTCATGGGGCGGGCTCCTAACGCGCGGGCGGCGGGACGACCGGCCGCTTGTCGGGGTTGGCGGGAAGCGGCGCATGCGGCGCCTTGACCGGGGAAGCGGGCGGCACGACGGCGGCTGTCACCGGGCCGGCGGGCCGGGCGAAGTAGGCCGGATCGACCGGAGCGTTGGCGACGATCTTGTCATAGGTCACCCGCTGCTGGACCGTGGAATCCTTCGGCCCCGCGGCCACCTCGAAGGGGAAGTAGACCCCGTCCACCTTTTCGTAGTCGCCATAGTCGGTCTGGCTGAACACCTCGGCGCCCCGCAGCCGCTGACGGGTGACGACACGGATGGTCAGCATGGCGTCCGGATCGATGTAATAGGTCTCCTGATCGCCGTTCTTCAGCGAGACTCGCAGAGCATAGGCGGGCGCGCCGTCGATATCGGTGACGCCCAGATTGTCCACCGTGGAGCCCTTGGCGCGGTAGTCGATCAGGCCGCCTTCGAAATCGGCTTCCTCCTCGAGACTCTTGGCGTCGTCGGCCGAGACGCTTTCGGGATCCTTGCGTCCCTGGAAGGGCTGAATCTGCCACCCGCTCGTTCCGTCATAGGCCTGCACCAAAGTCAGCCCTTGAAGCGTGGCCTCGAGCCGCACCGATCCGGGACGCGCCATGGTCTCCTTGTAGCGAAGCTGCGCGTCGAAACCGCCGGGCCGCATGGTGCCGGACATGGTCAGAGTGTGGATCGCCCGCAGCGCCGGCAGGCCGCCGCGCGCCGCCTCGTGCCTGGCGATCAACTCATCGGTGGAGAGCGCCGGCGCTCGCGATTGGGCGGCGACGCCGCCGGCGATGGCGGCGCAGACGGCCACGCCCAAAAGACCATATCCTGATGTCAATGTCGTCCCCCCTGGTCGGAAGCTCGCCTTCATACTCCGCCCCACCGCCCCGCCAAGTGAAAAAGCCGACAGGTTGGCGTCTAGCCGCTCGCCAGGGCGCCGGCGATCTCGCCCTTCAGCGTTGACCACGCGGCCAGCACGGAGGTCAGATTTCGCGAGGCGGCCTCGTAGCCGGCCTGAACATCGGCGCTGGGCCCGCCATCGGCGCCGTCGGCGGCAGTCTCGAGTTTGTCCAGCCTGGGGGCCAGCACGGCCAGGCCGTCGGGGGAGTTGGGGTCGGCGAGGCTCGCCGCTCGCGCCGCCAGCGCGGCGGAGCCAGGCTTGGCCGCGGCGGCCAGATCGGCCCGCGCCTTGGCGATTTCGCCAAGGGCGGCATGGGCGCGCGCCCGATCCGCTTCGATGCGGCGGGCCAGGTCGAATTCACGCCGATAGCTTTGGGCGCTCGCCTTGACGCGGGGATCGGGCAGGACGTCCAGAGGCTGGCGCAACTCGGCGCCATCCACCGTGAGCGAGACGGCGTAGCGCCCGGGCGGCGCCCAGACGCCGGCCAAGCGAGGATCTGAGTCCAGGCCGGCGGGCGCGGCGTAGTGAATATCCCACGCCAGCCGATGCTGGCCCGCCCGCGCCGACGGCGGCTTGGCAACGACGATCCATTCGGGCGCGGTTCCGATCTTGGCAAGGTCTGGAGGGGGGGCGGCATCGGCGCTGCTGAAGCGCCGCACCAGCGCGCCGCCGACGTCCCGGATGGTGATCTCCACGGGGCCGTGAGCGTCGGCGGGAAGGAAATAATCGATGTTGGCGCCGTCCGGCGGATTGGCCGCCATCGGCTCGTCCTTGGGCTTGGGCGTGCCGGTGAACCCCGATGGCCGCGCCCGCGCCGCCGGCGCCGGAGCAAACAGCCTGGGACCAGACCGCGCGTTGACGGCCAGCTCCCGAAGCGGCTCGATGTCATCCATCACATAAAAGCCCCGGCCATGGGTGGCGATGACCAGATCGTCGCCATGCACGGTGATGTCGCGAACCGAGGTGACCGGCAATCCGCTCTGCAGCGGCATCCAGTTCGCGCCGTCGTCGAAGGAGATGAAGGCGCCCCGCTCGGTCCCCGCGTAGAGAAGGCCCCGCCGCGCGGGGTCTTCGCGCACCACATTGACCGCGTTCAAAACGCCCCCGTCCGCCAAGCCCCTGACGATCGGTGTCCATGAGCGTCCGCCGTCGCCGGTGCGCCAGATGTAGGGCGAAGGATCGTCCAGCCGATGTCGATCGACGGCGATGTAGGCGACCTGGGGATCAAAATGGGAGGGCTCGACCGTCCCGATCTTCGACCACGCGGTCAGTCCCGGCGGGGTGACACTGTTCCACGTCTTGCCGCCGTCCAGAGTTCTCCACACCAGACCGTCGTCGGTTCCGGCCCAGACGTCCTGATCGGAACGAGGCGAGGGACCGATGCTGTAGACGACGCCCCGGCGCGGCCCGGGGCTGTCGATGTCCGCAATGGTGGAGGCGTCCAGGGTGGCAGGGGCGCCAGGGTCGGGACGGGTGAGGTCCGGGCTGATCGGCGCCCAGTGATCGCCGCCGTCGAGGGTGCGAAAGATGCGCTGGTTGCCAAAATAGAGCGCCTTGCCGTCCTTGCCGAACACCAGGGGCAAGGTCCAGGTCGCGCGATAGTGATCGGGTAGAGCAAGGGTCGGATCGACGTCGCGCACCTGACCGGTGCGCAGATCCAGCCGGTCGACCCGCCCGCCGTAGATGATGTCGGGATCGGCCGGATCGGGGGCGATGTTGTCGCTCTCGCCGCCCGGAGTGAGTTCGTGGAAGACGGTCATGTCGACGCCGTCCCAGGCTCCGGTGCGGCTGGGCACGTCGGCGGCGCCGGAATCCTGCTGGGCGCCATAGACCCGGTAGGGAAAGCGGTTGTCCGTCGCCACATGGTAGAATTGGCCGGTGGGCTGGTTGAACCACGAGCTCCAGGTCGCGCCGCCGTTGAGGCTCACTTGGGCCCCTTGGTCCGAACCAAGGATGCGCCGGTTGGCGTCGGCGGGATCGATCCACAGGGCGTGGAAGTCGTCCCCGGTGGGATCGCCCTTGATCGGCAGAAAGGTTCTTCCGCCGTCGTCGGAGCGCAGGACGATGGTGTCGCACACCCACAGCTGGTCGGCGTTGGCCGGGTTTACAGTGACACCGCCAAAATACCAGCCGCGCTGCCAGATGCGCGGATCGCCGCTGACCTTGACGAAGGCGGCGCCGCCGTCGTCGGACCGGTAAAGGCCGCCGGCCTTGGGGTTCTTGGGAGTGTCGACGAGCGCATAGAGTCGATCGGGAGCGCTGGGGGCCACAGCGATGCCGATGTGCCCCGGAGCGTCCGGCAGTCCGTTACTCGTTATTGCCGACCAGGTGATCCCACCGTCGCGTGACTTATAGAGGCCCCCGCCAGGACCGCTGGAGGGCGGATAGACGTTCCAGGGCGGCCGGCGAGTCTGCCACAGCGCCGCATAGACGGTGCTGGGATCGTCGGGCTTATAGGCCAAATCTATGGCGCCGGTGTCGGCGTCCCGGAACAGGGTGCGCGTCCAACTGCGTCCGCCATCGGCGGAGCGGAACACGCCGCGCTGCGGATTGGGGCCGTAGGGATGGCCAAGCGCCGCCGCCAGCACGATGTCGCGATTGCGTGGATCGATGAGAATCTTGGCGATCTGCTGGGTGTCGGCGAGGCCGCTGGGAGCCCAGGTCTTGCCGCCGTCGATCGATTTGAACAGGCCGACGCCCTGGGCGATGTCCGAGCGCATGTCCGCTTCGCCGGTGCCAACGTAGAGCACATTCGGCGCCGACGGGGCCACGGCCAGAGCGCCGATGGAGCCTACCGGCGCGTCATCGAAAATCGGCGTCCAGGTGCGCCCGGCGTCCCGCGTCTCCCACACCCCGCCGTTGACGGCCCCGAAATAGAAATGCAGCCGATCATCGCTGGCGCCGGCGACGGCCAGCACGCGGCCCCCGCGAAACGGCCCGATGGAGCGCCAATGCAGGGCGCCGAACGCCGCCGGATCGATTGTCTGCGCCGCCGCGCCGGAGACGAGAAGTGTCGCGGCAATGAGTGCCGCCGCCCATTTCATCATGCCGACCCTCCCAACCGGTTCCGCTCCATCCCCTTATGGGCAGGCAGTCGGTTTGGGAAGCGGCCCCTACCCCTTCACCGCCGAGAAATAGGTCTCGGCCGCCGCCGGAAAGGCGCCGGCGCGGACGTCGTCGGCGTAGGCGCGCACGGCCCGGGCGATATCGCCGCGCAGATCGGCATAGCGGCGAACGAACTTGGGCGTCCAGTCGAACAGACCCAGCATATCCTCGGTGACCAGGATCTGGCCGTCGCATCCGGCCGAGGCGCCGATGCCGATGGTGGGAACGGCGATGGCCTGGGTGATCTTGGCCGCGAGGGCCTCGGCGACCCCTTCGACGACCACGCAAAAGGCGCCCGCCTTGGCGGCGGCCTGCGCCTCGGCGATCACGCAGGCGAAGTCGCCTTCGCCGCGCCCCTTGGCCTTGAACGCGCCCTCGGTGAGCACGGCCTGGGGACGAAGCCCGACGTGGCCCATTACCGGCACGCCGCGCCGGGTAAGATAGGCGATGGTGGCGGCGATTTCGGCGCCGCTCTCCACCTTCACCGCCTGGGCGCCGGTCTCTTTGAGGATGCGCACGGCGTTGTCATAGGCGGTCGACGGAGCGCCTTCATAAGAGCCGAAGGGCATGTCCACCACCACCAGAGCGCGGCGGCTGGCGCGCATGACCGCCTGGCCGTGCAGGATCATCATCTCCATGGTGACGCCGACGGTGTTGGGCAGGCCGTGGACCACCATGCCCAGCGAGTCGCCGACCAGCAGCACATCGCAGACCTCGTCGAGCATGGCCGCCATGGGCGCGGTGTAGGCGGTCAAACAAACGATCGGCTCGCCGCCCTTGCGGGCTCTGATCTGGCGCGCGGTGATGCGCCGCGCGGCGTCCGGTGCTTGGGCTGACATGATGGCGCCTTTAGATCTCTCGAATGGCCCGGGTCACGAACAGGCCGACCGCCAACACCGCCAGGGCCGCCGACATCCACAGAAACTGGCCGTTGGTCGAGGAGCC
>PMOM01000243.1:5440-6463 GCA_003161535.1 Caulobacteraceae bacterium
GCGATCCCCAGGCCGCCGATGACGAGTTGGCGGAAGGTCCAGCCGCGGTCCAGTCGCTGGCTAATGCGCGCGGCGAAGGCGTCGGCGTCGGCCAGCACCGGCGCGGCGGCGAAAAGCCGGTCCAGCTCCATCTCGAAAGTCCGTTCAGCCACGCGCCCCGGCCTCCCGCTCGACGCCTCCGGCGCCTGTCGCGAGACGCGCCCGAAGTCTGTCCAAACCACGTTTGACATGGGATTTGACCGTTCCCAGTGGCGTATTCAAGGCAAGCGCGGCTTCGGCGTGAGACAGGCCCGCGCCGTAGCAAAGCGAGACGCACAGGCGTTCAGGCCGCGGGAGCGCCCGCAAGGCTTCGTCCAGATCGATGCGCGCGGCTGCCCCCGCCTCGCCGAGGGCGGGGTCCCCGTCCGGCTCCGGCGTTTCGGCCACCAGATCAAGGCGCCCGTCGCGCCGCCAGCGTTTGATGTAGAGCCGCGCCGCGATGCGTTTGACCCAGGCCTGGAAGGTCCCCTCGCCGCGAAATTCGCCGATTTGCTCGAAAGCCGCCAGGAAGGCGTCCTGGGCCAGATCGTCGGCCAGGGTCGGATCGGCGCCCATTCTTCGCAGCAGACCCCGAACTCCCGAGCCGTGGCGGCGCACCAGTTCGCCGAAGGCGCCGCGCCCGCCGGTCGCCGCCAGGGCGACGAGTTCCAGATCGTGAGCCGAGGCGCGCGCCGCCGCAGTATCCGCCATGGCCCTGCCTCCCCTCCGCGGGGCTCCACTCTAGGCCTCGGGCCTAGGCCTTGGAAGCGTTGCGGCGCGTGGCCCAAAGCACGAGATAGGCGATGCCGATCAGGCCAGGAATGGCGCCGATGCCCGCCGTGCAGGCGCCGGAAATATAGGCCGCCATCTCGTCCACGCTCATCAGTCCGTACCAGACGCCGTAGCCCAGTCCGCAAAAGCCCAATCCCACGGCGATCAGCACCAGGGCCCGGCGCAGGTCGCGCTCCGGCGTCGAGGCGACGCGGGGAGCGACATTGCTCTGCA
>PMOM01000022.1 GCA_003161535.1 Caulobacteraceae bacterium
CCCCACCCCGTGGTGCTCGAATATATGCGCCGCAAGACCGGCGACTACGACCGCTGGATCGGCGGCATGCGCAAGCTGCAGCGACGCTACCAGGGCTAAGTGTGTCGGCGGCCTAGTAGTTCACGCGCACGCTGATGGCGCCGTCGATCACCATGTTGATGCCAGTGGTGAAGGCGGATCGCGGGCTGGCCAGGAAGGCCGCGGCGCTGGCGATTTCCTGAGGCGTCGCCATGCGGCCGGTCGGATTGCGCTTGATCATCGATTGGAAAAAGGCCGGAGCGTGCTCCTCGGCCATGCCCCAGACGCCGCCCTTGAAATAGACCGTGCCGGGCGAGACCACGTTGCAGCGAACATGTTTGGCGGCGCCTTCGCGCGCCACACCCTTGGCGTAGTGGATCAGGGACGCCTTGACGGCGCCATACGCCGAAACGCTCGAGGCTTCGGCGGCGGATACCGAAGAGATGATGACGAAGGCGGCGTCGCCGCTCTCCTCGCCGGCGGCCTCCAGGAAAGGCTTGGCGGCCTCGAAGGAGCGCACCGCGCCCATCATGTCGATATCGAACAGGGATTTCCAGGCCGCCTCGCTGCTGTCGCGGGGCAGGGCGCTGGCGTTGGAGACAAGCACGCTGACGCCGCCCAGTTGCTTGGCCGCCTTGGCGACCCAGGCTTTCAACGCCGGACCATCGGCGATGTCCACCGCCCCGCCGAACGCCTTGACGCCCTTGGCCTTCAGTCCGTCCACGACCTCGTTCACTGGTCCCAATGTGCGCGCGCAGATGGCGAGGTTGGCACCTTCATCGGCGAAGGCCTCGGCGATGGCTCGGCCGATGCCGCGCGAGGCGCCGGTGACGATGACGTTTTTGCCTTTGAGGAGCAGATCCATCCGCGGTTCTTCCTGTTTGACGGCGGCTGAGCTCCAGGCGCGCCTATACCAGGTTGGAAGGATACCACCGGCGGGTTGAAGTCGCGCCATTGGTTTCATCCGCAGGGCTCTTCGCGACCTCGGATGCGGGCACAGTGGGTCTTGCCATTTTTCAAACGCTTGTTAGTCAAGGGGATGGCCGACGACGCTACCCACGACCCCGTCACAACCGAACAGGCGCTCGACGAGGACCAGCCCGTCCGCCTTGAGCCGGGCCTGCCGCCGGAAATCGCTTCGCCGCTGGCGCCGTTCAATGGCGTCGAGCCGCCCAGCCCGCCTTGGTTCAGGGCCGCCCTGGCCGACGCCCCGGAACGCAGCCTCGTGCCCGTGCAAGGGGCGAACATCGAGTTGCTCACTTGGGGGACGCGAGGCAAACCCGGCCTGATCTTCGTCCACGGCAACAGCGCCCACGCCGACTGGTGGAGCTTCATCGCGCCTTTTTTCGCCCAGCACTACCGCGTGGCTTCCGTGTCGCTGTCGGGCATGGGCGCCTCAGACTGGCGCGAGGTTTACACCTTCGAGACCTTCGCCAGCGAGATCCACGAAGCGGCCAAGGCCGCCGGCCTTTACGACGCGCCGGTCAAACCGGTCTACATCGGCCACTCCTTCGGCGGATCGCAGGTCTTCTACTCCGCGGCGCGCCACAAGGAGCGGATGAGCGCCTGCATCATGGTCGACACCGGCTTTGGCGGCCCGCCCACCAGGCAGCAGATGGAGGAATGGGAAAAACAGGAGCGCAAGGAAGGCGGACGCCGCAGCCGCTGGCGCGGCCCCTCGGAGAGCGCCCGACCCAACCGCGTCTACCCCACCCTCGTCGAGGCCCTGGCGCGCTTCCGCTTCATGCCACCCCAGGTCCCGGGAAACCTCTACATCGCCGACTTCATCGCCCGGCGGTCCTTGAAGCGCGCGCCCATGGTCGACGGATCGGGCGAAGGCTGGACCTGGCGATTCGATCCCTTCTTGTGGGGCAAGCTTGATCGCAGCGGCATGACTGATGTCAGCGCCAGGGGGGCCGTGCCGCTGGCGCATATCTACGGCGACCGTTCGGCGATCATCAAGCGTCACGCGGCCGGAGCCATGGGCCTGATCCCCGCCGGCGCCCCGCAAATCATCATCCCCGACAGCGAGCATCACATCATGGTCGACCAGCCTCTCGCCCTGGTCGCCGCCCTTCGCGCCCTGCTGGCGACCTGGCCGGCTTGAGGCGTCGGCGACCGTGGTGTAGCACCGGCCCACCGCTTGCCTTAAGGAGAGTTCGCCCGCCATGGATGACACTGCGTCCGATTATCACCATGGTGAGCAGAACGTCGCCGATCAGGCGGCGACCTATAGGCTGTTCGGCGCCCTGACCAAGTGGGGGGCGCTGCACCTGGCGGTGCTGATCATCATGCTGACCCTGTGGTTTTGCACCGGCGCTGGTTTCCTCGGCGGCCTGATGGCCGGGCTGGTGGTGTTGGCGGCGGGAATTGTCTTCCTGCGATCCAAGCGCCCAGAAGGCCACTAGAGATCCGCCATGGCCGTCGTCGCCGTGACCAGGGAACGCCGGGCCGGCGAGACCCGCGTGGCCCTCAACGCCGACGCCGCAAAAAGGCTCGTCGGACTGGGCTTGTCCGTGGTCGTCGAATCTGGGGCCGGCCTGCAAGCGTCGGTTTTGGATGCTGATTATGCCGCCGCGGGCGCCCGCGTGGCCAAGACCCTGTCCGGGACGCTGGGCGGCGCCGACATCCTCCTGAAAGTGCGCGGACCCGAAGCCAAGGAGATCGCCGCCCTGAAGTCCGGCGCCATCGTCGTCGGGCTGCTCAATCCACACCAGGATCGCGCCGGCTTGGAGGCCATGGCCAAGCGAGGCCTGACCGCGTTCGCCATGGAGTTAGTGCCGAGAATCAGCCGCGCTCAGGCCATGGACGCGCTCTCCAGCCAAGCCAATCTCGCCGGCTATCGGGC
>PMOM01000278.1 GCA_003161535.1 Caulobacteraceae bacterium
TCGCCTTCCTGCGCGCCCTGCTGGCCCATCCAGCCTTCGCGGCGGGCGAGGTCGACACCGGCTTCGTGGAACGTCGCATGGCCGAGCTGGCGACGGCAGCCGCCGCCCTGGCGCCAAGCGCCCCGTCCGCCGCCCCCGGCCCGGAGACTGGGACGCCCACCCAACGCACGGCGGGGGCGAAGATCGACGCGGTCGACCCCCTGGCCGTCCTCGCCCACGGCAAGAGCGCCGGTCCCGCGACGGCCCGCGGCCCCGAGCCGGAAGCACGGGAGGATGTGGAAGGTCCCGCCGGGACCACCACCCTGCGCGCGCCGCTGCAGGGCACGGTGATCAGCCTGGCGGTGCGGCCGGGCGACGCCATCCGCGCCGGCCAGGGCGCCCTGATCATGGAATCGATGAAGATGGAGCATGTCATCGAGGCGCAGGTCAGCGGCCATGTGCGCCAGATCGCCGTGGCCGTGGGCGACGCGGTGTTCGAGGGCCACGCCCTGGTGTTCATCGAGGAGGCCGATCTTGGCCTGGGCGGCGCGGTGGAAGCCGCCGCCGTCGACCTGGACCTCATTCGCCCCGATCTCGCCGCCGTACTGGAGCGCCACACGCGGACCCTGGACGCGGCCCGGCCCAAGGCCGTGGAGCGGCGGCGCAAGACCGGCCAGCGCACCACCCGCGAGAACGTCGACGACCTCGTCGATCCAGGCTCCTTCGTCGAATACGGCGCCCTGGCGGTGGCGGCCCGGCGGCGGCGCAACACCATCGACGAACTGATCGAACAGACGCCGGCCGACGGCATGGTCATGGGTCTTGGCCGCATCAACGGCGCCCAGTTTGGCGACGCCGCCGCCCGCTGCGCGGTGATGGCCTATGACTACACGGTGCTGGCCGGCACCCAGGGCGCGCACAACCACCAGAAGCTCGACCGCCTGGTGGAGATCGCCATGCGCTGGCGGCTGCCGACGGTGTTCTTCTGCGAGGGCGGCGGCGGGCGGCCGGGCGACACCGAGGGGGGAGGCTTCATCCGCGGCTTCGAGCTGTGGGGCCGCATGTCGGGGACGGCGCCGATGATCGGCATCACTTCGGGGCGCTGCTTCGCCGGCAACGCCTCGGTGCTCGGCTGCTGCGACGTGATCATCGCCACGAAGGATTCCTCCATCGGTATGGGCGGCCCGGCGATGATCGAGGGCGGCGGCCTGGGGATTTTCCGCCCCGAGGAGATCGGGCCGGTGAGCATCCAGGAGCCCAATGGCGTCATCGACATCGTCGCCGACGACGAGGCGCACGCCGTGGCCATCGCCAAGCAGTATCTGGCCTATTTCCAGGGCTCGCTGGCTGAATGGACCGCGCCGGACCAGAGGCGCCTGCGCGGCGTGATCCCGGAAAACCGCCTGCGCGTCTATGACATCCGCGAGCTGATCGGCATCCTCGCCGACGAGGGTTCGGTGCTGGAGATCCGCCCGAAGTTCGGCCCAACCATGGTCGCCGCGCTTATCCGCATCGAGGGGCGCGCCATCGGCGTCATCGCCAACAATCCCAAGGTGCTGGGCGGGGCGATCGATTCGGACGGCTCGGACAAGGCCGCGCGCTTCTTGCAGATCTGCGAGGCCTTCGACATTCCGGTGCTGTCGCTGTCGGATACGCCGGGCATGATGGTGGGGCCGGAGATCGAAAAGACGGCCCTGGTGCGCCACTGCTCGCGCCTGTTCATCATCGGGGCGAACCTCACCGTGCCCCTGCTCAGCGTGATCCTGCGCAAGAGCTATGGCCTGGGCGCCATCGCCATGACCGGCGGCAGCTACCAGGCTTCGATGTTCGCCGTGGCGTGGCCGACCGGGGAGTTCGGCGGCATGGGCCTGGAGGGCTCTGTGAAGCTCGGCTACCGCAACGAACTGGCCGCCATCGCCGATCCCGCCGAGCGTCGCGCCAAATTCGATGAAATGGTGGCGCGCGCCTATGAGAACGGCAAGGCGCTCAACCGCGCCACCGGCTACGGCATCGACGACGTCATCGACCCGGCCGGCACCCGCGCCTGGATCATGGGGGCGCTGCGCTCCCTGCCGCCGACGCCGGCGAGGACGGGCAAGAGGATTCCGTGGATCGATGCTTGGTGAGGGGGATCGGTTTCCCTCCTACTGACATAACGAGAGCTCTGGAACGATCTACCGAGGACAAGCCATTTCCACTCAGGCTTTCTGCGAGAGGAACATCGCAACCTGGCGATCTCCTTTCAGCCTGATCACTGGCGTCTTCGGCGCGTACGCGTAAAGCCACCCCTCAATGCGCGGTCGCATCACGGTGTTAAAGCTTGAGGCGTATTGCCATGGGCGAAGGCTGAACCGTTCTGGACAGCCTTCAGCCATGTCCGGTCTAGTGCGACCGAAATAACGGAACATCCGGCCATATGCGCGAATGGCGCATAGCATCGTAGGCTGGTCCAGCCAGATTACGGTGTCCGCGCGTGGAAGGACGATGTCGGCGACCCGTCCGGGTATGCCGTCAAAAATCCACCCGTCGTCCAGGGTGAGGCGCTCGATCTCATATCGGTAGGCTTCGTTGTCGGGGTCAGTCCAGCCCGGCTTCCAGAAAACTTTGTCTGCATGGATCACACGCAGGCCCAAGCGCCGCGCGAGCGCAGTCGACAAATGCGATTTGCCGGACCCCGAACAGCCCACGATGACCACGCGACGCATGTGGCCTGCCTACCACAACCGAAGTGCATGTCAGCCTCGGGCCAGGGCCTGCCGAGGCGCGGACGTCGGGCACCGTCACGCCGGCAACCTTCCACGACCTCATTCTTGCCCACGGCTCAGTCGCGTCGCTACTGTTTGGGTCGCGATGGACCTCGTGTGCGCCAAGCTCACCCGAAAACAAAAGGCGGAGCTTGAGGCGTTGTCGCGTTGAGGCGCGCCATGCTTGATGACGCGCAATCGCCGGCCGCTATGCGGAGCGCGCCCGCGCCCGCATGCCCTCGAACAAAGGCTGCAGGAAAGCCCCGCCGGCCTGACTGGGAGTCAAGCCGCCGGCCCACACGCCGAGCTCCGCCGCGGCATCGAGCATGCCGGTGATCATCTGAGCGCAGATATTGGCGTCGACCGGCCGGATCGAGCCGTCGGCAATGCCGTCGCTGATCACCGCCGCGAAGTAGCCGGACACGCGGTCGAACTTCATGATCAGCTGGGCCCGGACCGCTTCGGGCGCCGAGGTGAGGGCCGCGGCGCGCAGCAGCGGCGCGGCGCCGGAGACCTGGAACTCCACCAAAGCCGCCGACGTCGAGCATAAACGGTCCAGTCCGGTCTCGGCCGGCTGGTCGGCCGCCCGCTGCGCGGCGCGCATGATGTCGACGGTGCGCTCGAAACAGGCCACCACCAGATCGTCCTTGGCCTCGTTGTGATAGTAGAAGGAGCCCTTGGTGACGTTCAGGCGCGCGGAGATTTTCGCGACGGAGGCGCCCAGATAGCCCTGCTCGTTGATCAGCTCGGTGGCGGCGCGCAGGAAGGTCTCGTGCGAGACCTCTTCGGTGGCTAGCGCGGCCGGCACGGACAAGAACCTTGGCGCCCAAACGCACCCCTTGACGCCCACGCCGCGCTTCAGGATGTCCAGCATGCGATCGCCGGCGCGCCTGAAGTCCTCCGGGTCGTACTGCGCCAACCAGACGACCGCCCAGATGAGTTGCGAGAGAATGTGGTGGGTGCGCGCGTTGATCACCGGACGATCGATCTTCGCGGGGGGATTGGGCGTGAACAGGGCGCGCAACCGCCGGAACATGTTGATGTAGGCGTCGTTCACGGTCGCGTCTTTCAGGGCGCGCACATGGTTGAAGACGGCGATTGGATCGGCGGCCCCGGTCGCCACGTCGCGGCGGAACTCGAAGAAGCGCCGGACAAGGATGGCGAGGCGCTGCTCGGCCGTCGAACCCTTGGCCGCCTCGTCGATCAGCCGGTTGTAGGCTTCGATCGCCTTGAGGAAACAGGCCGCCGCCAGATCTTCCTTGCTGGCGAAATAGTAGATGATGCCGGTTGGCCCGACTTTGAGCCTGGCGGCGACTTCGGCCAGCGTCATGCCCTTGACGCCCTTTTGGTTGAGCACCGGCACCGCGGATCTGATGATGTCTTCCTGGCGCAAGCGATACTTGCCGGTGTGCGCGATGTCGGGCGCCACCGACGCCTTGGCGCCGGATCTGGTTCCCCCCTTTGTGGGCGTTTTCGCGCGCGCCACTAGGGCGCCCAGGAGCGGAGCGCGGCCGAGGTTGATCGCGGGGGCAGGGCGCGGAGGCTTGGGAAGAGGCGCATGGCGCCTATTATTTAGGCTTGCTGACGTTGGAACCAATAGGGTGTCGCCGATCAGCCTATCACCAAGCTTCGATCCCGCGCGGCATGGCGGCCGACGCGGCCTTGGGAATGTCAGCGCGCCTCAAGACCCTTGCATGGCGCCGGCGTCCGCTCCGCGCCAGACGAGACCGTCGGCGTTGGCGACCCAGCGACCGAGGCGCCGCAGATCCTTGTCGCCGACGATGGCCCCAAAAGGCAGCATCTCGGTGATGGCCGCCTCGACGTACTGAAAGTTCACGCCCCGGCGGCGGCCCGCGAAGTCGCGCAACTCGTCCCGCGCCCAGGCCATGGCCGCGTCGTCGTCGGCCAGGCGCTGCTTCAAGGGCGCCAGCCGGTTGCCGGAAAGCGCGTTCAGGCGCCGCTTCGAGGGGGCGTGGCGAAGATCAAGATTATAGGTCTTCATGAGCAATCCTTCCCCGCGAGGTCAGCCGCCCCGCGTCAGGCGGCGCTGATTGGCTTGCACGCGTCGACGCAGGAGCGCCACCGCCCTGGCAGGCGCGATGGCCCCTTGGCCGGCCATCAGACTGCTGACGAACAGAAATTGGGCATCCATGGCCGCCTTGGCCTTTTCAGTGATCATCAGGCAGGCCTCGTCCCGCGCCGCGGCGCCGCCCCAGGCGGCCTTCATCATGCGCAGGCCAATGACGCTTTGCGCCTCGAGGGCCAGGTTGAGGGCGTCCATCGAGAAACTGAACCAGGGGTCGCGGCGGACGGTCATGGAGGTTCTTTCGCCGGGCGGATTGGGAGAGGAGGAATCGCCCCGGGACATTATGCTGCACCGCAGCATGGGATTCAACCGCCAAATCCGAAGTGGGGCGCGATGAGTCGATGCTCTGGCGCGGCCGGCGCGGCGATGTCATGGACAAATGCATGACCGCGATGCCCTCGTCTGAGCCGTCGCCCACCGACAAGACCGAGCGGTACCGCGCGCTGGCCGACGAAATCGACGCGGTGCTGGCCGGCGAGCCCGACCGCGTCGCGCGCATGGCGAGCGTGGCGGCGATGCTGGCGGCGCGCTTCGAGCATTTTCTGTGGACAGGCTTCTATGTCGTCGGCGCCGCCCCCGACGGCGGCCCTGGCGACGAGCTTGTGGCCGGCCCCTACCAAGGCGCCCTGGGTTGTCTGCGCATAACAGTGGGACGCGGCGTGTGCGGCGCGGCGGCGGCCAGACGCGCCACGGTGATCGTCGCCGATGTCGATGCTTTCGATGGCCACATCGCCTGTGACTCGCGGGCCCGCAGCGAAATCGTGGTTCCCGTGTTCGACGGCGCGGGGACTCTGATCGGCGTGCTGGATGTCGACAGCGCCGAGCTGGCGGCCTTCGACGAGGCGGATGGCCGAGGCCTCGAGGAGATCGTCCGCCGCGTGTTCGCGACCTAACGGCGCGGATCGGCGCATGGCGATATGCCGGGTTGGGCGGCGAGGCCTTCCTGGTCCATGATAGAGATGGCGCGCCGCGCCCCTTCACCCGCCGGACCCACAGCCCGTCCATGCGCATTGTCTTGGCCACCGACGCCTGGGAGCCCCAAGTCAACGGGGTCGTGCGCACCCTGACGCGGGTGGTCGCCGAGCTTCGCGAGATGGGCGAGGAGGTCGAGGTGATCAGCCCCGATCAATTCGCCACCTTCCCACTGCCCAGCTACCCGGAGATCAAGCTGGCCAGGGGCGCCTACGAGAAGGTGCAGGCGCGCTTCAAGGCCTTCGAACCCGAGGCGATCCATATCGCCACCGAGGGACCCATCGGCCTGGCCACCCGACGCATCTGTTTGGAGTGGAGGCTGCCCTTCACCACCAGCTATCACACGCGCTTCCCGGAATATGTCTCGGCCCGCCTGCCGCTGCCCCTGGCGGCGGGATACGCTTACATGAAGTGGTTTCACCGGCCCTCCGGCCGCCTGATGGTGGCGACGCCGACCATGCGCGAGGAGCTTGAGCGGCACGGCTTTCACAACATCTCGCTGTGGACCAAGGGGCTGGACACCCAGATGTTCCATCCCCGGCGGCCGGACGCCAATGAGCCTGACATTTTCGAGGGGTTGCAGCGGCCGGTCTGGCTGAACGTCGGACGGGTGGCCGTGGAAAAGAACGTCGAAGCCTTCGTCAGCCTGGATCTTCCCGGGACCAAGGTGGTGGTGGGCGACGGACCCCAACGGGCCGACCTGGAAGCGAAATATCCGGGCGTGAAATTCGTCGGCGCCAAATTCGACGAGGAGCTGGCCGCGCACTACGCCTGCGCGGACGTCTTCGTGTTTCCGTCGCTCACCGACACCTTTGGGCTGGTGATCCTGGAGGCCTGGGGCGCCGGAACGCCGGTGGCCGCTTTTTCCGCCCCCGGTCCGGTCGACATCATTCCGGGGACCGGCGCTGGGGTCCTGGCGCCGGGACAGACCGAAGGTCTGGCGGAGGCTTGCATGGAGGCGTTGAAGCTTGACCGGGGGGCGGTCCGCCGCGTCGCCGAAGGCTATTCCTGGCGCGCCTGCGCCGAGGAGTTCCTGCGTCTGCTGCAGCCCTACCCCGAACCCGAAAAGCGCCGCTTCTGGCGCCGCCTGCGCCGCCTCGCCCGGATCCGGCGCCGCCCGCTCGCGCCGTCACCCCCGTCGGCGGCCTAGGCTTTGCCTAGAGAAGCCGAGTGCGGATCAATTGCGACAGCAGATCGATTGCGGAGACGGCCACCACGATGATGATGACGATGGCGCTGGTCTGGTCGAAGGCGAAGCTGTTGATGGAATCAAACAGCGGCTGGCCGATGCCGCCGGCGCCGATCAGGCTGAGCACGGTGGCCGAACGGGCGTTGGCTTCGAAGCGGTAGAGCGCATAGCTGGTCCACAAGGGAGCGACCTGCGGCAGCACCCCCCAGGCGATCTGCTGCAAAGGCGCCGCGCCGGTGGCGCGAACCCCCTCGACGGGACCCCGATCGATAGCCTCGACCGCTTCAGAAAACAGTTTACCCAGCACGCCGCCGGTGTTGATCGCCAGGGCCATCACCCCGGCGAAGGGTCCCAAGCCCACGGCGACGACGAAGATTGCGCCAATGACCAGATCGGGCACCGAACGCAGGATGTCCAGAAGCCGGCGGACCGGTTGCTGGATCCAGATCGGCGAGACGTTGCGGGCGCCGGCCAGTCCCAGCGGCACGGCGATGAGGATGGCCAGGGCTGTCCCCCAAAGCGCCATCTGGATGGTCAGCCACATGTCGGCGATATAGAGGCGGTACTCGGAAAAATCGGGCCGGATGAACTGCGCGGCCAGCTGGCGCATGTTGGCCGAACCGGCAAAGAGATCGCCGATCTTGTAGATTTCCGCGCCGTGGAAGCCGGCGATGAGCAGCAAGGCCAGACCGCCCCAGATCAAGACATCGAATGCCCGCTCGCCAAGGCCGCGTTGCGGCGGCGCCAGTTGAGGTTCGGACGCGGCGTCCATTGGCCTATTGCGCCGCCGCCGGCGCTCGCGTGCGGGCCTCGAGGGCGACGCGCTGGGCGGTGATGGCGTCCAGCGACGCCTTGGCGGCGGCGATCTTCGCCTTGTCGCCGCCGCGCTTGGCCTGCAGCCAGATGCCGGTGGCCTCCATTTCGCGGACGGGCAACAGATGGCTGTCGTCGGCCGGCTTGAAGCCGCCGACCCGCACTCTCGCCATATAGCCCCGCGCCCGCGCCGCCTCGGGACTGTCGCCCTGGCCGTAGGTCAGGAAGAACTGCCGCAGCTTCTCCTTCACCGCCGGATCGAGATCCTTGCGCCAGATGATCGGGTCCTCGGGCAGGGTGGGCGAGGTCCAGATCACCCGAACCTCGTCGGCCTCGTGGCGGCCGTGCTGCCGGTTCAACAGCAAGGAGGTCGAATTGTTGGTGGCCACGTCAAGCTGGCCGTTGGCGACGGCGAACAGATTGGTCTGATGACTTGAACCGCTGCGCACCTGTTTGAAACAGGTCGCCGGATCGATGTCGCGCGGGGCGAACAGATAGGTCATCGGCGCCAGGGTGCCGGAGGTGGACAGCACGTCGCCCAGGCCAAAGGAAAGGCGCCTGTCGCACTTGAGCACCTG
>PMOM01000112.1 GCA_003161535.1 Caulobacteraceae bacterium
TCGGACCGCACCTCGAAGACCACGCGCATGCTGCCGGTCCGGTCGAAGGTCAGCACCACCGGCACGCGGTCGCCGATCTTTACGGGCTTGCGAAGGTTCTCCAGCATCAGATGCAGACCGCCGGGCGCGAAGGTCGCCGTGGCGCCCGGCGCGATGGCCAGGACCTGCAGCCGCCGCATGATCACCATCGGGCCGATCCGGCGGCTCTCGTGGATCGAGGCCTTGGCGGCGGCGGGACTGGCGACGGCGATCAGGGTGTCGGGCAGACGGCCGTGATTGGTGATGGCCAGATACCCCGCGACATTGGCGCGAGCCGGCGCGGGGCGCATCCACGCTCCGGTGATGACGACGACGTCGGGGGCGGCGAGGGCGGGCGCGGCCAGCCAGGCCAGGGCGAAGGCGAGGCCAAGGGCGGGGCGGCGCGGCGGGTTCGGCGTCAAGGCCATGGCGGCGCTCTAGTCCGGCTCGCCGCCCGGAGCAAGCCGCGCCTGAACGTCTGGCGCGCGGCCGCGTTAGCGGACTATGGTCAGAGGCATGTCCAAACAAGACGACGACTACGCCGATGAGCTGAGGACGCTCCAGATCGCCCTGGTCAAGTACCAGAAGTGGGCGGTGGCNNCCATCGAGCGCATCGTCGAGCATCTGGCGCCGCGCGACACCCGCGTGGTCTCCCTGCCCAAGCCGTCGGACCGCAACCGCACGCAGTGGTATTTCCAGCGCTATGTGCGCCATCTGCCGGCGGCCGGCGAATTGGTGATCTTCAACCGCTCCTGGTACAACCGCGCCGGCGTCGAGCCGGTGATGGGTTTCTGCACCCCTCTCGAACACGAGGACTTTCTGCGCGACGTTCCCAGCCTCGAACGCATGCTCGAGGATTCCGGCATGCGCCTGGTCAAGCTGTGGCTGGACATCTCCAAGGCGCAGCAGTCGAAGCGACTGGAAGCGCGCCGGGACGATCCTCTCAAGCTGCTCAAGGTCAGCGACCTGGACGCCGTGGCCCAGAAGAAGTGGAAGGCCTATTCCGCCGCCCGCAACCAGATGCTGTGCCGCACCCACACCGCCATCGCGCCGTGGATCTGCGTACGCGCCGACCACAAGAAGAAGGCCAGGCTGAACGTCATGCGCTATCTGCTACACGCCCTGGCGCCGGTCGAAGCGCGAGCGAAAATCCCGCCGCCCGATCCCGCCATCCTGTTCGCCTTCGAGGAAGCCGCGCTTACCGACGGGCGGCTTGCCAAGTAGTCGCCGCCGCCCCCTCCACCACTTCGTGTTCCCCCTCCCCCGCTTCGCAGGGGAGGACTAGAGAAGCCTCACCCCCTTCACTCCTCCCCTGCCTCTATGCGGGGGAGACCTTCCGCGCGGCCCTTGGTTGCCGCGTGACGGAGGGGGCGCAAGGCGGCTACACGTTCTGAAGGGAAATTTCAGGAGACCCGCACCATGGACTACGTTCGGCTTGGAACCACCGGCCTCAAGGTCTCGCGGCTGTGTTTGGGATGCATGACCTATGGCAGCCCCAAGTGGCGGCCGTGGGTGCTGGACGAGGCGGCCAGCCTGCCATTTTTCAAGAAGGCGCTGGAAGCCGGGCTCAATTTCTTCGACACCGCCGACGTCTATTCGCAAGGCGAAAGCGAGCGGGTCACCGGCAAGGCGCTGAAGGAGTACGCCAAGCGCCATGAGGTGGTCATCGCCACCAAGGTCAACGGGCCCATGGGCGCCGACGCCAACAACCGCGGCCTGTCGCGCAAGCACATTCTCGACGCCATCGACCGCAGCCTGACGCGCCTGGGCGTCGACTATGTCGATCTCTACCAGATCCACCGCTTCGATCCGGACACGCCGGTGGAGGAGACGCTGGAAGCGCTGCATGACGTCGTGCGCGCCGGCAAGGCTCGCTACATCGGCGCCTCGTCGATGTATGCGTGGCAGTTCATGAAGATGCTTGCCACGTCCCGCGCCCACGGCTGGACGCCGTTTGTCTCCATGCAGCCGCAGTACAACCTCGTCTATCGCGAGGAAGAGCGCGAGATGCTGTCGCTGTGCGCCGATCAGGGCATCGGCGTCATTCCCTGGTCGCCCCTGGCGCGGGGGTTCCTGGCCGGCGGCCGGGCCAGCCCCGGCGAAGGCAATACCGAGCGCGCCCGCTCCGACGAATTCGCCCCGCGCCTCTATTATCGGGCGCCGGATTTCGCGGTGGTCGAAGCGGTGGAGACCATCGCCAAAGAGCGCGGCGTCTCCAACATGCAGGTGGCGCTGGCCTGGGTGCTGAAGAACCCGGTGATCACCGCGCCGATCATCGGAACCTCCAAGGCCCATCACCTGGACGACGCGGTTGCGGCCCTGTCGCTCAAGCTCACCGACGAGGAGTTGGCGGCGCTGGAAAAACCCTACAAGCCCAAGCCGGTCCTCGACCACGCCTAGGCGGACGGCCATCGGACGGGCGGGGCATTGAGCGCGGACATCTCGACGCGGGAGGCGCGGCGGATCGCCGTCGCCGCGCAAGGCCTGGCGGCGCCTCGGCCGGCCGGCGCGCCCACGGCGCGGCGCCTGCGGGCCATGATCGGCGCGCTGGGCGTGGTGCAGATCGACTCGGTGAACGTCGTGGCGCGCAGCCATTATCTGCCGGCCTTTTCGCGCCTGGGCGACTATCCCCGCGCGCTCTTGGAAAAAGAAGCCTGGGGCAGGAAGCCGACCCTGTTCGAATATTGGGGACACGAGGCATCGCTCATGCCGGTGGCGCTGCAGCCGCTGTTTCGCTGGCGCATGGAGCGGGCCAGACGTGGCGGGACGTGGAGCGGGCTGGCGCGCTTTGGCCGCGAGCGGCGGGATTTCATCGACGCGGTGCTGGCGCGCATCGAGCGCGAGGGGCCGGTCACCGGCGGCGATTTCGCGGACGGTCCGCGCGTGGCCGGCTGGTGGAACTGGAGCAATGGCAAACGCGCGCTGGAATGGCTGTTCTGGGCCGGGCTGATCACCACCAAGACCCGGAGGGGATTCGAGCGGGTCTATGATCTGACCGAACGGGTTCTGCCCCGCGCCGTCATCGAAACCCCGACGCCCGATGAAGCGGACGCCCATCGCGCCCTCATCCAGATTGCCGCGGCGGCCCTGGGTGTGGCCACGGCGGGCGACCTGCGCGACTATTTCCGCATGCCGGTGGAGGGGTTCGCCGCCCGCGTCGCGGAACTCGTGGAGGCCGGCGAGCTCGCGCCGGTCGCGGTGCGGGGCTGGCGCCAGCCGGCGTATCTCGCCCCGGGCGCGCGGCGGCCCCGGTTCGCGCGGGGCGCGGCGCTTCTGTCACCTTTCGACAATCTGATCTGGCGCCGCGAGCGGGCGGAGCGATTGTTTGGGACGCGCATCCGCCTGGAGATTTACACCCCCTCCCACAAGCGCGAACACGGCTACTATGTCCTGCCCTTTCTTCTGGGCGAGACCATCGCGGCGCGGGCGGACCTGAAAGCCGACCGGGCGGCGGGCATCCTGCGCGTCCAGGCCGCTCACCTGGAAGCGGGCGCCGACGCCGAGCGAACCGCCGGCGCGCTGGCGGGCGAACTGGCGCTGATGGCGCGCTGGCTCGGGCTGGCCGATGTCGCGGTCATGGAAAAGGGCGGCCTTTCGACCGCCCTTCGCCAGGCTTTGGGATAGACGCCGTAGGCGCCCTAGAGGGGCGTGAAGAGGCGCGGCATCGCCCGGGCCGGGACGTCGCGCAGGAGCTCGAAGGTCGGGGCCAGGGCCAGGTGGATCCATCGAGCGAGCAATTTCATCATGTCGGCCTCCTTTGACCACGAATTATGTTGCACTGCAGATAGCGCTTCAGCGCCCCCTTTTCAAGTAAGGATGATCGGTCAAGCTCGCCTCGGTGAGGCTAAATGATCAACGATCATAGTGCAACGCAGCGCGTCACACCCCCTGGGTCACCGCGTGCAGACGGGCATAGGCGCCGCCCTTGGCCACCAGTTCGCCGTGGCGGCCTTCCTCGATGACCCGGCCCTCCTGGAAAACCAGGATGCGGTCGGCGCCGCGGATGGTGGAGAGCCGGTGGGCGATGACGATGGTGGTGCGCCCGGCCATCAACTCCTCGCTGGCCGCCTGGACCTGGGCCTCGGTCTCCACGTCCAGCGACGAGGTCGCCTCGTCGAGCACCAGAACGGGGGCGTCGGCCAAAAAGGCGCGGGCGATGGCCACCCGCTGGCGCTCGCCGCCGGAAAGCTTGACCCCCCGCTCGCCGACCAGGGTGTCATAGCCCTTGGGCAGGACGGTGATGAATTCGTGGGCGCGGGCCCGCCTGGCCGCCAGGGTGATCTCCTCGGCCGTCGCCCCCGGCCGCGCATAGGCGATGTTCTCGGCGATGGTGCGGTGGAAAAGGGCCGGATCCTGCGGCACCACGGCGATGGCCCGGCGCAGGCTGCCCTGGGTGACCATGGCGACGTCCTGGCCATCGATGACGATGCGCCCGCCCTGCAGATCGTAGAGGCGCTGCACCAGCTTGACGAAGGTCGATTTGCCCGAGCCGGTTGGCCCCACCAGGGCCAGCCGTTCACCTGGATGAATGCGCAGCCAGAAGTGGTCGTAGATCGCCGCCCCGGCGCTCTTGTAGCGGAAGGTGACGTCCTCGAAGTCGATCTGGCCGCGCTGGCCGGTGAAGTCGGCGGCGCCGGGGGCATCGGCCACCTGCGGGTGGGTCTTGGCGTAGCGCGCCACGTCCTCGACGTCGGCCAGGCCCTTTTGCGCCATGCGGATGTTCTCGCCGATGTTGCGCAGATAGCCGCTCATCACCAGGAAGGAGGTGATGACGAAGGCGACGTCGCCGGCGCTGGCCTGGCCCTTGGTCCAGCGCAGGACGAGCAGGCCGGTCAGCCCCGCCTGCAGCACGGCCAGCAGGATGTTGTGGATCAGCCAGACGTTCATGTAGCGGGTCCAGGTGACCAGGGTCGCCCGTCGCCAGTCGCGGGTGACGATGGCGATGCGCGATTCCTCGCGCGCCTCGGCCCCGAAGCCCTTGACGGTCGGATTGGAGGAGATCGAGTCGGCCAAGGCGCCGCCGATGCGCGAATCCATGGCCACCGAGCGCAGGTTCGCCGTGCGTACGTAGTAGTTCGAAAACAGCACGTTGGAGGTGATGTAGAGCGCCACCATGGCCAGGGAGAAGACCCCGATCACCGGCCAGCGCAGCATCATCTGCACCGACAGGCCCACCAGGATGAGGATGGCCGGAGCGATCCACAGCACCACCGAGTCGGCGACCACGTCATAGCCCCACATGGCGCGTGACAGCCGCCGCACGGTGGCGCCGGCGAAGGTGTCGCCATGCCAGTCCGCCGAGAAGGCCTGCACGCGATTGAAGCCCTCGTTGGTCATCTCCTGCATGGTGTGGGCGGCGAGCGGATTCCAGAACCGGAAGGCGATGTTGCGGATCACCGCGAAGGCGACATAGACGCCCACGAAGAAGAGCCACGCGCGCCACGCGGCCGCCGCGTTGCCTGGGCCCCGCACGGCGGCGTCCACCAGGCCCTGCGAGGCGCGGGGCACCAGCAGCTCGAAGCCGATGGCCACCAGCGTCAGGCTGACGGTGGCCGCAAACAGCCAGCGCCTGCGCACCCAGTACGCGGCGATGAAGGCCAGCACCTGGCCATTGGAGAGCACCCGCTGGCGCGTGCTCTCGTCGTCTTCGTACTGCTCCATGGGAGGGCGCCGAAAAAGGTGGGGGCGATCGCATAGGCGTGTTTTCGTCCGCCGTTAAGAATCTTGGCCAAAGATTGGCGGACCATGACGCAAATGCCACAGGCCTTGCCTTGGAGCCGTCGATGGCGCCCTCATCGGACCCCGTGACCGCCCCCCTTCCCGACGCCGCCCCGGCCAACTGGGTCGACCGCCACGCGCCGCTCGCCATGCGGCCGTGGCTGAAGCTCGGCCGCCTCGATCGGCCGACGGGCATCTGGCTCTTGATGCTGCCGGCCTGGCAGGGGATCGCCCTGGCCGGCGCCATGCGCGGGACGTGGCCGGACGCACGGCTGCTGGTTCTGTTCGCCATCGGCGCGACGCTGATGCGCGCCGCCGGCTGCGCCTTCAACGACATCGTCGACCGCGACATCGACGCGCGCGTGGCGCGCACGAGGGATCGGCCGGTGGCCAGCGGCCATATCAACGTGCGCGGAGCCTGGACCTTCCTGGTCGCCTGCGCCCTGGCCAGCCTGGTCATCCTGCTCAGCCTCAATCTTCTTTGCCTGTGGCTGGGCCTCGCCTCCCTGGCCCTGGTGGCGGCCTATCCGTTCATGAAGCGCATCACCTGGTGGCCGCAGGCGTGGCTCGGCCTGACCTTCAACTGGGGCGCCCTGATGGGATTCGCCGCCGCCCTGGGCGGGCCTTCGGCGGCGCTCAGCGTGGCCCTGGTCGCCGGGGCCGGCGCGGCGGGGACGAGCCTTGCCCTGGTCACCCCGACCCTGCCGTGGCCGGCGCTTCTGCTTTACGCCTCGGGGGTGTTCTGGACCCTCGGCTACGACACCATCTATGCGGTGCAGGACATCGAGGACGACGCGCTCGCCGGGGTCAAATCGTCGGCCCGCCGCCTGGGGAGGGCCGCGCCGCGCGCGGTGTTTGGATTCTACGCCGCCAGCCTGGCCCTGGCCCTGGCGGCGGGTTGGATGGGCGGCCTGGGCTTGCCCTTCCTGCCCCTGGCGGCGCTGTTCGGCGCGCATCTGGCCCGCCAGGCCCTACGCCTGAAGATAGACGACCCGGCCCGCGCGCTAGTCCTGTTCAGGTCCAACGCCGTCGCTGGCTTGTTGCTTTTCGCCGCCCTGGTGGCGGGGCATTGGCGGGGCTAGGCGGCCCGGTTCTTCACCAGGTCCTCGACCACCGAGGGATCGGCCAGGGTGGTGATGTCGCCGAGGTTCGCGGTGTCGCCCTCGGCGACCTTGCGCAGGATGCGGCGCATGATCTTGCCCGATCGGGTCTTGGGAAGTCCCGGGGCCCATTGGATGACGTCGGGCTGGGCGAAGGGACCGATCTCCCGGCGCACCCAGGCGGTGAGTTCGGCGCGCAGCTCTTCGCTTGGGCTGCGGTCCGCCTTCAGGGTGACATAGGCCCAGATGCCCTGGCCCTTGATGTCGTGGGGAAAGCCGACCACCGCCGCCTCGGCCACGGCGTGGTGGGCGACTAGGGCGCTCTCGATTTCGGCGGTGCCCAGGCGGTGGCCGGAGACGTTGATCACATCGTCCACCCGCCCGGTGATCCAGTAGTAGCCGTCGGCGTCGCGGCGGCAGCCGTCGCCGGTGAAATACTTGCCCGGATAGGCGGTGAAATAGGTGGCGATGAAGCGGTCGTGGTCGCCGTAGACGGTGCGCATCTGGCCAGGCCAGCTATCGGTGAGGCAGAGGTTGCCGCTGGCCGCGCCCTCGAGCACGGCGCCGTCGGCATCGACGAGCTGCAGCTTCACCCCCGGCAAAGGCTTGGTCGCCGAGCCCGGCTTGAGGGGCGTCGCGCCTGGCAGGGGCGAGATCAGACAGGCGCCGGTCTCGGTCTGCCACCAGGTGTCGACGATCGGGCAGCGGTCCTCGCCGACCACGCGGTGGTACCACAGCCAGGCTTCGGGATTGATCGGCTCGCCGACGGTGCCCAGGAGCCGCAACGACTTGCGCGACGTGCGCTTCACCGGCGCGTCGCCCTCCCGCATCAGCGCCCGCAGCGCCGTCGGGGCGGTGTAGAATATCTCCACCTGATGCTTGTCGATGACCTCCCAGAAGCGGCTCACGGTGGGGTGATTGGGCACGCCTTCGAAGATCAGGGTGGTCGCCCCGTTGGCCAGCGGCCCGTAGACGATATAGCTGTGGCCGGTCACCCAGCNNCCGCCGGTGGTGTGCAGCACCCCCTTGGGCTTTCCCGTGGAGCCGGAGGTGTAGAGGATGAACAGTGGGTCCTCCGCACCCATCGGCTCGGGAGGGCAGTCGGCGGACACCTTGGCGGACTCGGCCTCATAGGCGTGGTCACGACCCGGGCGCATGTTCACTTTGGCGCCGGTGCGCCTGACCACCAGCACGCAGCAGACATCGGGGCATTGGGTGAGCGCCTCATCGACATTGCGTTTGAGCGGCACGACGCGGCCGCCGCGCAGACCTTCGTCGGCGGTGATGACGATCCTCGAGGCGCAGTCTTGAATGCGACCAGCGATGGATTCGGGCGAAAAGCCGCCGAAGATCACCGAATGCACCGCCCCGATGCGCGCGCAGGCGAGCATGGCGTAGGCCGCCTCGGGAATCATCGGCAGATAGATGGTCACCCGATCGCCCTTGGCGACGCCGTGGCTCTTGAGCACATTGGCCATCGCGCACACCGCCGCGTGGGCCTCGCGGAAGGTGATCTTGCGAGAGTCCGCCGGATCGTCCCCTTCCCAGATGATCGCCACATCATCGGCGCGGGTCGCCAGATGGCGATCGAGGCAATTGGCGCTGACGTTGAGGACGCCGCCATCGAACCAGCGGATGTGGAAGTCGGCGGCGTCGAAGGAGACATCCTTGACGGTGGAAAAGGGCTCCATCCAGTCAAGCCTTCCGGCGACCTCGCGCCAGAAGCCATCGGGATCGGCTTCCACCCGCGCCAGCGCCGCCTCATAGCCCGCCGCGTCCATATGCGCGCGCGCCGCCCAGGCCTTGGGAACGGGAAAAATCTGCTCGTCGCTCATCGCGCCGGACTCCGCCGCCTGGTCCTCAAGCGCTTTGCGTCGCCCTGGCCCTGGCCGGAGCGTGACGGACGTCGGCGGGGGTCATTTTGCGGGTGAAGGCGGCGAACTCCATCATGATGCCGTTGGGATCGGTGAAATAGACCGAGCGGACGAAGACACCGGGATGGTTGTCTCTGGAGGCGCCCATGGCGCTATCGTCGTGGTTGACCACCATCGGGGTCGCCGGCACGCCAGCGGCTTGCAGCCTGGCCAGATAGTCTTCCAGCACCGCCTCGTCGACGCTGAAAGCCACATGGTTCATCGAGCCGACGGCGGTCATCGGTTTCATCGGAAAGTCCTCCACCGAGGCGATGCCCGGCGCCGCGGCCGGGGCGTCTTGCCACCAGAAGAAGGCCAGCATGGAGCCGCCGCCGCAGTCGAAGAAGAAGTGCTGGCCGCCGTCCGGCAGGGCGACCGTCTTGACCAGGGGCATGCCCAG
>PMOM01000286.1:0-3513 GCA_003161535.1 Caulobacteraceae bacterium
TCGTAGTTGCGCTGCTCGACGCGTTTTTGAGCGGTGGCGATGGCGCTGTTGAGCCATTTGTGAGTGATCGCCTCGCCTTCCTCGACGCCGAAGGTGCGCATGATGGCGTCCAGCCGGTCGCCGGCGAAGATGCGCAGCAGGTCGTCCTCGCAGGACATGAAAAACTTCGACGAGCCCGGGTCGCCCTGGCGGCCGGTTCGCCCGCGAAGCTGATTGTCGATGCGCCGGCTTTCGTGGCGCTCGGAGCCCAGAACAAAGAGGCCGCCGGCGGCCAGCGCCTGGGCCTTCTTGCCCTCGATCTCGCCTTCAAGTTCGGCGCGCTCGGCTTTCTCCGCCTCCAGCGTGGGCTCGATGCCCAGCCCGGCCTGCTCAGTGCGCCATTTGGCCAGACGCATGTCCAGGTTTCCGCCAAGTTGGATGTCGGTGCCGCGGCCGGCCATGTTGGTGGCGATGGTCACCGTGCCGGGCACGCCGGCTTCGGCGACGATGAAGGCCTCCTGTTCATGGTAGCGGGCGTTCAGAACGCTGTGCGGCAGCCCGACGACGGTCTTGCCATCCTTCTGCCAGCGATGGCTCCCCAGCAGTTCGGCGAGGTGTTCCGACTTTTCGATCGACACCGTGCCCACCAGGATCGGCTGGCCGCGGCGGTGACAATCCTCGATCTGGGCGATGATGGCCTGGTTCTTTTCGGCCGCCGTGCGGTAGACTTCGTCGTCGGCGTCGCTGCGCATCACCGGCCGGTTGGTGGGAATCTCGGCCACGTCCATCTTGTAGATGTCGAGGAATTCCTGCGCCTCGGTGGCGGCGGTGCCGGTCATGCCGGAAAGTTTTCCGTAGAGGCGGAAATAGTTCTGGATGGTCACCGAGGCCAGGGTCTGGTTCTCGGGCTGGATATCGACGCCTTCCTTGGCCTCGATGGCCTGGTGCAGGCCCTCGGAAAGGCGGCGGCCGTGCATCATCCGGCCGGTGAATTCATCGATCAGCATCACCTCGCCGTCGCGCACGATGTAGTCGCGATCAAGCTGGTATAGAATGTTGGCCCGCAGCGCCTGATTGACGTGGTGAACGACCGAGATGTTGGCCGGATCGTAGAGGCCGGCCGAGCCATCGGCCAAGTGTCCCGCCGCCTCCAGCGTCTCTTCGATGGTTTCCGAGCCGAACTCGGTGAGCAGGGCCTGTTTCTGCTTTTCGTCGTGCTCGAACGTCAGCGGATCCTTGACCATCTCCTTCACCAGAAGATCGATGGTGCGATAGAATTCCGAGCGATCCTCGGTGGGCCCCGAAATGATCAGCGGCGTGCGCGCCTCATCGATCAGGATGGAGTCGACCTCNNAAGCCGAACTCGTTGTTGGTGCCATAGGTGATGTCGCAGCCGTAGGCGCGCTGGCGCTCGGCTTGGGAAAGACCGTTGACGATCACCCCCACGCTGACGCCCAGGAACCGATAGATGCGGCCCATCCATTCAGCGTCGCGGCTGGCCAGATAGTCGTTGACGGTGATCAGGTGCACGCCCTTGCCGGCCAGGGCGTTGAGATAGACCGGCAGGGTGGCGACCAGGGTCTTACCCTCCCCGGTTCGCATCTCGGCGATGCCGCCTTTGTGCAGCACCATTCCGCCGACCATCTGCACGTCATAATGACGCTGGCCCAGGGTGCGTGTCGCCGCCTCGCGCACCACCGCGAAGGCTTCGTTCATCAGGCTGTCGAGGCTCTCTCCGCCGGCGACCCTGGCCTTGAACGCCTCGGTCATGGCGCGCAGTTCGTCGTCGGACAAGGCGGAGATCTGGGGCTCAAGGGCGTTGATGGCGGCGACCTTGGCCAACATCGCCTTGACCTTGCGGTCGTTGGATGAGCCGAAAAGCTTTTTCAGATCGAGCATGGGTGTGTGGCGACGTCCGGTTAAAGCCTGAGGGGCGCGGGCCGCGGCGAGGCGCGCGCGACCTCAAGCAGGGCCCATCGCCGGCTCGAATGACCGCGCATTCAGCGTGCGCGAGACTTAGGGAGCGCGGCCTTAAGTGTCAACGTGGCGGGCCCGGCGGGCGCCTAGGCGCTGGCGGTTCTCGCCGGCCCTCAAGTCCACTGCCACGCGAGGAATGTCCAGACCCTTCTCGGCCATGAGCATTTTGACCACCCGCGGGTTGGGTCCATTCGAGGTATGGAACTTCATTCCTGACTTCCTCATCGACTTGACGGGCCGCCGTTTGGCCACCATGCGCGTTCATCGAAGGCGGAACTCTATTGGACGGCGGCCCCATGAAGGCAAGACGGACAAAGGCCGAAGGCTGGCGCGTCGCGCTGACTGTCGCTTGCGCGCTGTCGCTCGCGTCTTGCACGCAAAAGTCGGCGGTCGAGCGGCCGCCCCAGCCTGGGGATAGGGCCGTGGCGCGCGTGAACGGCGCGACGGTATGGGCCTCGGATGTCAAACGAGAGGCGGTGGCCCAGGGCCTGATCGGCCAGGGCGAGCCGCTGGATATCGCCTCCGACGCCTTCCGCCAGGTGCTAGACCAGGTCATCGACAGCAAGCTCTTGGCCAGCGAAGCGATTCGGCGAGGCCTGGACAGGGATGCGACGGCCGGACGTCGCCTGTCCGCGGCGCGCGACCGCGTCCTGGGCGACATGCTGCTGGAGGCTTCGTTGGGCAGAACGGTCAATGACGAAGCGGTCAATGGCCTCTACCAGGAGATGCTGAGGAACGAGACGCCATCGGTGGAGCTACGTCTTCGTCAGGTAGTTCTGGCCAGCCAGGCCGAGGCGCAACAGGTCAAACTGTTGCTCGGCCAGGGGGCTTCCTTTGACGCCGTTGCCGCGGAGCGCTCCAAGGACGCGGCGACGCGATTTCGCGGCGGGGAACTGGACCCCTTGACCGTCGACATGCTGCCGGCGGCCTACGCGGGGCCGATGAAAGACGCCAAGGCCGGCCAGCTCGTCGGGCCGTTCAAGACCGACGCCGGCTGGGTGGTGGCGCGGATCGATGAGCGGCGAGCCGAAGCTCCCATCACCCTGGAGATCGCACGACCGCAGATCATCCGTTTCCTCACCTACGACCAAGTGAAGGACCTCATCCTGAACCTGCGCCACCACGCCAAGGTGACAACCCTCATCCCGCCGCCCGCCAGCGGCGGGGCATCCAGGGAGCCGGCTTCCGCGCCGACACCCGTCCCCGCCGGAACCGCCAAGCCATGAGCGCCAAGTCCTCCCTGCCGATCTCCCCATTGGCGGTCCCGTTCCCGGCGATTCCAGCCATTGGCGGCGTCGAATTGGGCACGATCAGAGCCGGCTTCTACAAGCAGCCGCGCGACGATGTCATGGTCATGCGTTTCGCTCCGGGAACCGCCGTCGCCGGGGTGTTCACGCGGCACGCCGTGGGATCGGCTCCGGTGGACTGGTGCAAGCGTCAGATGCGTCGCGGCAAGAACGCCGCCAGAGCGTTGGTGGTGAACGCTGGGTGCGCCAACTCCTTTACCGGCAAGCCGGGCGAGCGGGCGGCGGCGCGGGTCGCCGCGGCGGTCGCCAA
>PMOM01000286.1:3656-8646 GCA_003161535.1 Caulobacteraceae bacterium
GCATCGCCAAGGGCTCGGGCATGGTGGCGCCGGACATGGCGACGATCCTCGCCTTCGTGGTCACCGACGCGAACATCGCCCCCGGCGCCCTGCAGGCGCTGCTTGATGTTTTTACCGCCAATACCTTCAACGCTGTCACCGTGGATGGCGACCGCTCGACCAACGACACCCTGCTGTTGTTTGCTACCGGACAGAGCGCCGCGCAACGGGTGAGGCGGGCTTCGGACGCGCGCCTCGCCGACTTTCGCGCCAAGCTCGAAGGGGTGCTGCTCGATCTTGCTCTGCAGTTGGTGCGCGACGGCGAGGGGGCGTCGAAGTTCGTCAAGATCACCGTCAGCGGCGCCAGGACGGTGGTCTCGGCGCGCAAGATCGCCCGCACCATCGCAGAGAGTCTTTTGGTCAAGACCGCCTTCGCCGGCGAAGACGCCAATTGGGGGCGCATTGTCATGGCCGCCGGTCGCGCCGACGAACCGGTCAACCGCCGGCGAATGAAGGTGACCTTCGGCCCGCTGACGGCCGCCCGCGACGGGGCCGTGGCCGACGACTATTCCGAGAAGGCGATGAGCGCCTACATGAAAAACGCGGAACTGGAGGTCGGCGTCGATGTCGGCGTCGGGCGCGCCAGCGCCGTGATGTGGACCTGCGATCTCACCAAGCAATATGTGGCGATCAACGGCGACTATCGATCCTAGGCAGGCGCGACTTCACTCCTAATCCACGGGACTCCAGCGCGCCGCCGGCTCGGTGCGGGCGATATGGCGAGGCGCGGAGCCCTGGGGCTTGGCGCCGCCACCAGCGCGGCGCCCGCGATTGCGATTGCGCGATTGCGGCCGGCCTCCGCCGTGTCGGCCTTGGGGCCTTTGCTCGGAGCGCGCGAACGGGATCTTCGGCTCGACCGCGGCCATGGCGCCCAAGGCGCGATCATTGCGGCGATCGAAGGCCGGGATAGTCTGGCGGGTGAGCTTCTGAATGTCCTTGAGCAGGGAGCGCTCGTCGTCGCAGCACAGACTGATCGCCACCCCCGCGGCCCCGGCTCTGGCCGTGCGACCGATGCGGTGGACATAGGCCTCTGGCACGTTGGGCAGGTCGAAATTGACCACATGGGTGACGCCGCCGACATCAATGCCGCGCGCGGCGATGTCGGTGGCCACCAGGGCGCGGACCGCGCCGGCCTTGAAGGCCGCCAGGGCTCGCTCGCGCTGACCTTGAGACTTGTCGCCGTGGATGGAATCGGCGGTGACGCCGGCGCCTAGGAGATACTTCGCCACCCGATCCGCGCCACGCTTGGTGCGGGTGAACACCAGGGTGCGGGCCATCTTTCCATCCTCGAGAAGCTCGGCCAGCAGGTGTCGCTTGCGGTCGGTTTCAACGAACAACAGCCGCTGATCGACGCTCGCCACGGTGGTCGCCGCCGGCGTCACCGCGACCCGCGCCGGGTTGACCAGCAATTCGCCGGCGAGCTTGCCGATCTCTGTGGGCATGGTGGCCGAGAAGAACAGATTCTGGCGCTGCCTGGGCAGGGTGGCGACGATCCGCCGTATTGGCGGCAAGAATCCCAGATCGAGCATCTGGTCGGCCTCGTCCAGGACGAAAGTTTCCACCGCCGAGAGGTTGGCGACCTTTTCATTGATGTGATCGATGAGCCGGCCGGGAGTAGCCACCAGGATGTCGACGCCGGCGGCCAGGCTGCGGACCTGGGGTCCGTATTTTACCCCGCCGAACACGACGGCGACCGAAAAGCCCAGATGACGACCATAGGTGCGGAAGCTCTCGGCGATCTGGCTGGCCAGTTCGCGGGTGGGGGTCAGGACGAGCACGCGGCAACCGCGGCGGGGCGCGGGCTTGGGATCGGCGGCCAGCCGCTGCAGGATGGGCAGGGCGAAGGCGGCCGTCTTGCCGGTGCCGGTCTGGGCGATGCCCAAAAGGTCGCGGCCGGCCAGAACGGTGGGAATGGCCTGGGCCTGGATGGGCGTGGGTTGGGTGTAATTTTCCTCGGCCAGCGCCCTAAGCAGGGGCTTGGCGAGGCCGAGATCGTTGAAGTGAGTCAAGTGACTAATGTCTTTCACATGCGCGCAACGCGCGCTCCCAGCCAAAGATGGGGCGCGCCGAGGGCGTTCGATGATGGGGAGCGCCCCGCGTGGCCGGGCGATCGGTTATGGCTCTTTCAAGCGCTCGACAGGCAAGATCGCAAATCGAAGCGATCCTCACGCGGCTGGAGCGCCGATAACGCTCTAGATTGAGAGCGTAGAGCGCAGATCGGCCCTTGCCGATCCAAAGTCAAGGCTTGAGACTATTCTTTCGGCCGTCTCGGCTATATTTGTCGTCGCTCGTTGGTCGCTATTTTCAGGAACCTTGGTGGTCGAGACTCTGCTCGTGGCGGCCTGCGCTCTGGTCGATGTCGATGGCCGGGTGCTGATCGGCAAGCGCCCCGCGGGCAAGTCATTGGCCGGACTGTGGGAATTTCCCGGGGGCAAGGTCGAGGTCGGTGAAACTCCGGAAGCTTGTCTGATCCGCGAACTCGACGAGGAACTGGGGATAGGCGTCACCCATGCCTGCCTGGCCCCGTTCGTATTCGCCAGCCACCGCTACGAGACGTTTAATCTCCTCATGCCACTGTATCTGTGCCGTCGATGGGAAGGCATTGCCACCGCGCGCCAGCATGAGGCCATCGCCTGGGTGAAACCAAACCGCATGGCGGACTATGCGATGCCGCCAGCGGACGCGCCCCTGGTCGCCTGGTTGTGCGACCTGATTTAGGCGGCGGATCGCGGGACGCCTCAACCGAAGACGCCGTACTCCACCTGCAGAATCTCGCCATCCGAAGTGTCCACCAGCAAGGCGTCATCGCCATAGCGGACCCACTCATATCCGGCCGGCGGAACTTCCAGGGCGAACAGCCAATAGTCAGCCAGGACGTATTGCGACGCCCAATAGGCCCGGGGAAGAATCTGGCCATAGTTCCAGCGGCGGGCCGACCAGCCTGCTGGAGCGCGATAAGGCCCGACCCGGAAGGTGCGGGCGGCCTGGAAATTGTGCTGATAGGATCCGCGATCAACGGTCGCCGGCCTGGCGTTCCAGCCCTGAGGCTCGGTAACACGCTGATATCCGCGAGGTCCCGCGTGTTGTTCGACTTGGCGCGCGGCGGGTGGCGCCCCACGAGTCTGATTTCCGCGCGTCTGATTTCCGCGGGCTTGACCATTGCCGTGATCGCGCTCCTGGGCGGCGGTGGAACCGGCCGCGAGGGCCAGAGCGCCCGCCATGAGTAGTCCGATTCTGAATCGCTGAGACACCGACGTCCTCCTTCAGCTTGCGTCGGACTCCAAACGCGGCGGCGTCGAAAAAGCTGCACCTTGGTCGGGCAGCCCGCTTTTCCCGGCCCGGTCCTCAGCCGAACGATTCACCGCGCCTAAGGCGTCGGCCAGCCGCATTTTGGCCGATCCGGGCCGCAGAGCTTTGGGCTGATCGGGGTGAGGGGCCCAGCCGGTCAGAGTTAGAACCTCGAAGCTCGCGGCAATGCCGCCATCGGGCGCGCCAAACGTCCGCGCGTAGATTTCGCAGGCCCGTCGCACCACGCCGCGCGTCAAGGGCGACATGGGACGATCGAAGAGCGCGTTGGTCTCGCCCATCGCCCGCAGGTCGGCCAACAGCTTCAATGGATGCCGATAGCGGACGGTGACGATATCAGTGTCGACGACGGGCAACGCGAATCCGGCGCGCTGAAGCAGGGCCGCGCCATCGGCGGCGTCGGCGAATGGCGAGACGCGGGGACCCGCGCCGCCGCTCAGCTGCGCTTCGGCCATGAGAAGGCTCTGGCGAAGTTCGGTCAGAGTGCCCCCGCCGAGGAAGGAGCCGATGAACAGTCCATCGGGACGAAGAGCGCGCCGGATCTGAATGAGGGCGCCGACAAGATCATTGACCCAGTGCAGCGCCAAGGAGGAGACGATCAGGTCGATGCGCGCCTCGGCGAACGGCAGACGCTCTTCATCGGCGACAACGCGGGGTCCGCGCAGAGGCGCCAGCATGGCTTCGGAGAGGTCGCTCTGAACGAGAATGCCGACTTTCGCCGCAGCATGGCTCAAGGCCAAGGCCCGTTCGAACGCGCCTTGGCGTGCGCCGATGTCCAGGGCCACGGGAAACGTGCGATTGATCGCTTCGAGTCGAACCACCAGGTCCTCCGCCACCCGGCGCTTGAGGAAGTCGGCGGTGGCGAAGCGCGGCGCGGCGCGCCTTAGGTGGCGCGCATGCAGGTCCCGATCAAAGATGCGCGGCGGCGGGCTCATTTTGGGTCAATCAGAGCTACTGCAACCGGCCCAACCGTGCAAAGCTGTCCGACCGCGGCGGGATCGGATGAGGGTTGGTCATGTCGCTTCGATGGACGCCGCCAGCGCGGTTGCGGGGGACCGCTAGCCGCGTCTTGGACTTGCTCTTGCCGCCCAGAGCCCTGGACGAGGCGGCCGGCGGTCAAGGTTCCGTCCAGTCAATCGGCTTAACCGCCGAGTCCTGGCGACGAATCGCGTTCATCGAGGCGCCGTTCTGCGATGGCTGCGGCGCGCCCTTCGACTACGATCTTGGCGTAGGCGCCCGCTGCGCGACCTGCCAGGGCCGCCGGCCGGCATTCGACCATGCGCGCGCCGCATGTCTCTATGACGAGCACTCACGCGACCTGATACTCAAGCTCAAGCACGCCGACCGCACCGATCTCTCGGGCCTGTTCGCGCGCTGGATCGCCCGCGCCGCCGCCGATCTGTTGCCGGATGTCGAGGCCGTCGTTCCCACGCCCCTGCACCGCTGGCGATTGCTGCGCCGGCGCTTCAACCAGGCCGCCGAGATAGCCCGGCCGCTGGCCCGCGCCAACGGTCTTGCCTACTACCCCGACGCCTTGATCCGACGGCGTCCGACGGCGAGCCAGGCGGGCAAGTCTGGCGACGCGAGGCGACGCAACGTTGCGGGCGTCTTCGTTGTGCCCCCGCGCTGGCGCGCCAGAATCGAG
>PMOM01000135.1 GCA_003161535.1 Caulobacteraceae bacterium
CCGGCGGTCTCGGCGGCGACCACCTCCTTCAGGAACCGCGCCACGGCGGCCAGGACTTCGCTGGGGGTGGGCTGATCCTGCACGTCAGGCCGCCAGCAACCGCATCAGATCGACCTCGGTCTCCGAAGTTCGCCTGGCGATCACCGCCCGCTCCACGCTGGGGTCGACGCCGCGGAACGCCGCCGCCATGCCCGAGCACATCACGCCCCAGCGCATCGAGCCGAATACCTCCCAGAAGCGCGCCCTGTCGCGGTCGACCGGCCCGCCGCCGGCCGCTTCATAGCCGGCCCACAGGTCCTCGCGTAGGCCAAAGCCACCCACGGGCTTGTCGGCGACGCCAAAGCGCCAGGAGTTGACGCAGATCCATCCCAGGTCCTCCATGGGATCGGCGACGTGGGCGATCTCCCAGTCCAGCACGGCGCGCACGCCATCCGGTCCGATGATCAGATTGCCGTTGCGAAAGTCGCCATGCACCAAGCGCGGCTTGGCCGGCGGCGGCGGGCAGTGGTCGGCGAGCCAACGGAAGGCCAGCTCGAACACTGGCCGGGGCCAGGCGGTGGCGCGGTAGGCGGCCTGGTATTGGCTCACCAGCTCGGCCGGCGTCGCGCGGCGCAGGGTGGGAAAGTCGCCGGGATCGAGGGTGTGGATGCGAGCGAGAATCTCGCCACACTGGCGCGCGAGACCGGGCCGCGCCGACGCCAGAGCCTCGCCCCTGGCGATGCGCCCACCGAGCGTTTCGCCCTCCACGAAACCCATGATGAAGCCGTGACCCAGGCCGTCGTCCGGCTCCAGGACGCAGAGCACGGCAGGGACCGGTACGCCCGCCCCACCGGCGGCCACGATCAGCCGCGCTTCGGTTTCCAGGCCCACGGCGCTCTCGGAGACCCGTGTGCCTCCCGGGGCGCGCCGCAGGATGAGCGGGGTCCGCGCGCTGTCCTTGTCGAGCATGAACCGCCAGATTTCCTGGGTCGCGCCGGCCGAGAGGCGCGTCACCTCGCCCGCGCCCTCGCCGCCGAGGCGGCGACGGGCCAGCGCGCCGAGAGCTTGATCCAGCTCGCTCACCAGGTGACAGCGCCATAGGCGGGCGTCATCGCTTCCTCCGCGCCTCGGTTTTCGGGCAAGCGAACCTAACCCAGGCGCCGGCGCCGACCAACGGTCACGCGGCGGAAGGCTCCCGATGGTTGACAAGCTTGGCCGCCCATCTGACGATCCCGTCGCCGAAGGGGCGCTTGAATGGACCGGTTCGGCGCCCGCCGCCGCTTGATCGGCGCCGCTCCCTTTGAGTCCGCTTTCGCCGGTCCCAGTATGCCTGTTCCCTTACCTGGAGGGCTGCATGACTGTTCGCCGAAACGCAAGGCCCGCCGGGGCCTTCTTCTTCCTGACATTGGTATTGGCCGCGGGTCTGGTCATCGTGGGCGGGCTTTGTCGGGCGAGAGCCGAAGGGATCGATATCGGCGCGGCGGTCGCGGGCCGGTCGAGCCCCGCCGACTGGGTTGATTCTACGGTGGCTGCCAATCGCGAGGCGTGGCGTGTCCCTGGCGAGACTCCGGACGAACTGTTCGGGGCGTTTGACAAGGCGCCCTTCTCGGACGCGCTGAACATCGACCACGCCAGGACAACCAAGGCCTACGGGAACGCGCTCCGCGCCGGCTGCGGCGCCGACTGCCTGAATGCCGCGCTGGACACCATGTACAACGCCGTCAACCGCTATGAGACGGTGGGCGGCGGAGCCATTGGCGGAAGCGTTCAATTCGTCAAGCGCTGGTACAATCGCGCCTCAGCCGTGGCCGGCATCGCCACGGCCGAAGGCACACTGACCAAGCGCCTGGTCGATTTCGGAATCGAGGCGGCGAAAGATCAAGCCAAGGATGTCGGCACGGAGGCCGCCAAGGATACTGTGAATAAAGGTGATCCCGCCATCCAGCAAAAGATCGAAGATAAAGCCAAGGCCGCATACAACGCGGTGATGGATTATTTCAAGAAAGGTCCCATTGTCTTTACATCCGAGGAGAAAATCAACGGATGTGACGTCTCGATGCTATGGCTTTGGGACGGCAAGACGCTCGATCTTTATGTCTATGGCCGCTGCGGGTGTGCTCCGGTGAAGAACTCCCGCGGGGTCAGCGTGACCCTCGACGGCTTTGCCGCCCATCTGAGGGCCACCACCAAGATTGATGTCAGCAGCGATCCCAAGAAGCCGATCATCAGCATCGACAGCGCTCAGCTGGTGGAGCTCACCGCCGATTGTCTTTGCGGAAAGGAGCGTCCCGCCACCGTGGCCCCGCCGCCGCTACCGGTGGTGGTGAAGAAGGTTGTCCCGCCGTACACGGCGCTCCCCAAAGATCGGAAGGTCTGCAAGGACTGCACGGCTGAACTGGACGCTGTTCGCAAGGCCGAGGAAGCCGTGGATGCCGCTCAAAGCGAGATTCGCGACGCCGCCGGCGACGTCCACGCCGCCACGAGCGCCATCCAGCTGGCCAAGGATCTGGGCAAGGTGCCCGACCCGGCGGACGTGCAGCGGCTCAAGGATGCCGAAGGCAAGAATACCGAGCTGACCAACAAGCTCGCCGATGCGATCACTGCCTGGCGCGCCGCCGTCGACAAGCTCGAGGCCTGCGAGAAGATCTGCAAGGAACACGGCAGCGTCGTCAGACCGAAGGGCGTCAATCAGGGCGAGTACGCCAGCGCGCCGCCCTCCGGACGAAGGGGCGATCCCGCCGATGGCCTGGTGGCCGAGATCAACGCCGCCCGCGCCGATCCGCCGGCCTATGCCAAGACCTTTGGCAACCTCGCCGCGACGCCGGGCGCGGCTGAGGCCGTGGCGTTTCTGGACCAGCAGCCGCCCGCGCCGCCGCTGACGGCCGAGCCTCTTCTCGCCAGCGCCGCGGCCCGGCACGTCGCCGACCAGGGTCCCGGCGGGCTGCTCGGTCACATCGGAACCGACGGCTCAACGGCCCGAGACCGCATCCAGGCGGCGGGGATTTTCGCCTCGATCATCGCCGAGGATATCTC
>PMOM01000294.1:0-2017 GCA_003161535.1 Caulobacteraceae bacterium
GTCTCCTGGCGCACCAGAATGACGCCCACCTTGGCCGAAGCCTCGCGCTCGGCGGCCGCCGCGGTGAAAACGATCTTGCCGGTTGCGGCGCCAGGCGACGCGGGAAGGCCGACGGCGATGACGTGACGGTCGGCGGCCGGGTCGAGTGTGGGGTGCAGAAGTTGATCGAGCGAGGCCGGGTCCACCCGCAGAATGGCCTCTTCCTGGGTGATCACGCCTTCGTCGGCCAGGTCGACCGCGACCTTAAGCGCGGCCTTGGCCGTCCTTTTGGCGGCGCGCGTCTGCAGAATATAAAGTCGGCCACGCTCGACGGTGAACTCAATGTCCTGCATGTCGCGGTAGTGGCGCTCGAGGGCGTCGACCACCCCGCGAAGCTCGGTGAAGACCTTAGGCATGGCCTCCTCAAGCGAGGGCGCCTTGTCGCCCATCTCGACCCGGGCGGCGCGAGTCAGCGTTTGGGGCGTGCGAATGCCGGCGACCACGTCCTCCCCCTGGGCATTGACCAGGAACTCACCATAGAGGTGGTTGTCTCCGGTGGAGGGATCGCGCGTGAAGGCGACGCCGGTGGCGCTGGTTTGCCCCATGTTGCCGAACACCATCGACTGGACGCTCACCGCCGTTCCCCAGGCCTCGGGAATACCGTGCATTCGGCGGTAGAATTTGGCGCGCTCGTTCATCCAGCTTTCGAACACCGCGCCGATGGCCCCCCAGAGCTGGTCCTGGGGGTCCTGGGGAAAGTGCTGACCGTGTTCGCGCAGGACAGCGGACTTGTAGTCCTCCACGACCGCTTGCCAGTCCTCCGCTGTCAGGGCGGTGTCGACGCCGACGTTCAGGGCATCTTTGCGATCGTCGAGGATCTCCTCGAACAAATGGTGATCGATCCCCAGAACGACGTTGGAATACATCTGGATGAAGCGACGGTAGCTATCGAGCGCGAAACGCCGGTCGTCGGCCAGGCGCGCCAGCCCCTCGACCGTGGCGTCGTTGAGGCCGAGGTTTAGGACGGTGTCCATCATCCCCGGCATGGACGCGCGGGCGCCTGAGCGAACCGAAACCAGCAGGGGGTTGGCGGCGTCGCCAAAGCGCTTGCCGGCCAGGCGTTCCACCACCCCAAGGGCGTCTCCGACATCGACGCGCAGATTGCCGGGATAGCCGCGGGCGTTGGCGTAATAGTGGTTGCAGGCCTCGGTGGTGATGGTGAAACCGGGTGGGACCGGCAGACCCAAGGCCGACATCTCGGCGAGGTTCGCGCCTTTGCCTCCCAATAGACCCTTCAGCTCCGCGTCGCCGTCGGCCGCGCCGTCGCCGAAGGCATAGACCCATTTCGTTCTGGCGAGTGTCTGGGCGGCCATCGCCTTGCTTACCCCGAAACCAGGGAGAAGTCGGCCACTTTGCCCATCTCGCGTCGCGCCTGGATAAGCAACAAAAGACGATTGGCGCGCTGCGCGGCGTCCTCGCTATTGACCAGGACGGCGTCGAAGAACCGGTCCACCGGCGTGCGCAGGGCCGCCAAGGCGTTCATGGCGGCGGCGTAGTCCTCGCCGGCCAGGGCGGCGTCCAGCCTGGGCCCCGCAACCGCCACCGAGTCGAACAACGCCGCCTCTTCATCGGGCGCGGCGACGCGAATCGCCTCGCCGGTCGGCAGCGGCCCCTTCTTCTCCTCGGCGTTGAGAATATTGCTGGCGCGCTTGTAACCGGCAAGCAGATTGGCCCCATCGTCGGTAGCCAGGAACGTCGCGAGGGCGTGTATCCTGGCGGCCACCCGCACAAGATCGTCGTCGCCCAGAGCGAACACCGCGTCCACCAGATCGTGCCGCGCGCCCTCTTCGCGAAGCAATACCTTCAGGCGGTCGGCGAAGAAGGGCAGCACGCCCTCAGGCTCGCCGAAGGCTGGTGTCGCGGCCATTGTTATCAAACTGGCGAGGCCGATCCGCAGCTGGTTGCCAAGGATAATACGGATCACCCCCAAGGCGGCGCGGCGAAGGGCGAAGGGATCGCGTGAGCCGGTCGGTCGCTC
>PMOM01000294.1:2041-15430 GCA_003161535.1 Caulobacteraceae bacterium
ATCCGCGCGTCCTGTCCCTCGGCGCGGGCATAGTAGCCGCCCATCACACCCTGCAATTCTGGGAACTCACCGACCATCGCGGTGGTCAGGTCCGCTTTGGCGAGGCGCGCGGACAAGGCCGCGGCGTCCGGATCCGCGCCGACGAGAGGCGCAATCTTGCGGGCCAGTGCTTCGATCCGCTCCGCTCGCTCATACATGGCGCCGAGCTTGGCATGAAAGGTGACGCCTTTCAGCCGATCAAGCCGGCTTTCGAGCGGAACCTTGCGGTCCTCGTCCCAGAAAAACCGGGCGTCACTCAGCCGCGCCGACAGCACGCGGGCGTTTCCCGCCGCGATCAGGGCGCCCCCGTCCGGTGTTTCGATGTTGGCCACGGCCACGAAATGCGGAGCGAGTGCGCCGTCCCCCGGTCGCCGCACGGCGAAGTAACGCTGGTGGACGCGCATGGCGGTGCGGATCACTTCCGGCGGCAGATCGAGGAAACGGGCGTCCATGTCACCCAGGAGCGGGACGGGCCATTCGACCATGCCCGCCACCTCGTCGAGCAGACCGTCGTCTTCCACGATCTCCAGGCCGCGCGCCGCGCACAGCGCCCGACCGCCGTCTAGAATCCTCTCCTTTCGCTCGTCGACGCTCAGAACCACGAAGTGGCCGGCCAGCGCCTGGCGATACTCGTCGAAATCCCGCGCCCGGAAAATGCGCTCCTCGCCCATGACCCGGTGGCCTTCGGTAAGATCGGCGCTGATCAGCCCGTCAATCGCCAGCGGAACGACCTGGCCGTCGAAGACGCAGAGTATCCGTCGCAGGGGCCGAATCCATCGCAGCCTGCCGCTCCCCCAGATCATCGATTTTGGCCAGGGAAAGCGGCCGATAATGTCCAAGGCGAGTTCGGCGGCGATTGTGGGCGTTGGCTCGCCCACGCGCCGCAGGACGGCGACATAGGCGCCGTCGCGCTCGATCAGGGCGTCGCGAGTCACGCCGGCCGAGCGCAGGAAGCCCTCGATGGCGCTGTTCGGCGCGTCCAGCCGAGGGCCCTTTCGTTCCTCGACCCGGTCGCCCTGCGCGGCAGGCAGGCCATCGACCATCAGGGTCAGCCGCCGCGGCCCGGCGAAGGCTTCAAGCCCGTCAAACGCTAGATCGCCCCGCGCTAGGGCTTCCCGGGCCATGCGTTCGAGAGCGCTGGCGGCGCCGGCCTGCATGCGCGCTGGAATTTCCTCACAGAAGAGTTCGAGGAGGAGNNCGGCACAGATCGCGGATGCGGCCGATGTAGCTCTGACGCTCCGCCACGGCGATCGCGCCCCGCGCGTCCAGCAGGTTGAACAGGTGGGAGGCCTTCAGCACGTAGTCATAGGCGGGCAGCACCAGGGGCTGGCCCTGACGCCCGCGGCGGGCCAGAATGATCGGCACGGCGCGCTCCATGTCCTCGAACTGGCGCTTGAGCGCCTCGACATCGGCGGCCTCGAATTCAAAGGCGGAAAACTCCCGTTCGTTCTCAAGGAAGACCTCGCCATAGGTCTTGAAATCGGGGCTTTGCGGGTCGTTGAAGGCCAGGTCGTAGACGCTGTCGACGCCCTGCACATAGAGCGCGAGGCGTTCCAGTCCGTAGGTGATTTCGCCGGCGACGGGGAAGACGTCCAGCCCGCCAACCTGTTGGAGGTAGGTATACTGACTGATCTCCATGCCGTCGCACCAGACCTCCCAGCCCAAGCCCCAGGCGCCAACCGTGGGGTTTTCCCAGTCGTCTTCGACAAAGCGGATGTCGTGCAAGGCCGAATCGATGCCCACCGCCTCCAGGGAAGCAAGATAGAGCGCCTGCATATCCGCTGGGTTGGGTTTGAGAATGACCTGGTACTGATGAAACTGCCGCAGACGGTTCGGATTGTCTCCGTAGCGGCCATCGGAGGGTCGCCTGGAGGGCTGAACGTAAGCCGCCCGCCAGGGCTTGGGACCGAGAGCCCGCAGAACGGTGGCGGGGTGGAGGGTTCCCGCGCCCACTTCAAGGTCATAGGGCTGAAGGATGACGCAACCTTGCGCCCCCCAAAATGCATGAAGCCTCAGAATGATATCCTGAAATGACAGGCTCCGATGAGAGTGGGGCTTCGCGGCGGTCATCAGGCTCACGTCTGGACGGGCGATCCGGGGACGACCCCGCAAACGCGGACGCGAAAAAGGGTCGGCCGACCTTAGGGCCGGCCGCGCGGGGCATCAAGCCGAGCGGGTGGGTTTCAGCCGCCGACGGTCGTTGACGTCGAGGCGGCCGCGGCGGCGGTGGGGATGCTCACGTCCGCGGGCACCAGCACCTTGTCGACGACCTGGATAATGCCGTTGCTGGCGCGCACGTCCGCCTGGATGATCACGGCGTCGTTGACCTTCAGGACCGGGCCGCTGCCGTCGATTTGGAGCTTGCCCGTTTCCACCGTCTCGACAGGACCCTTGGCCCCCCTGATCTTGCTGGTGTCGAGATTGAGGTGAACCAGGTGATAGATCAGGACCTTCTGTAACAGTTGGGCGTTCGCCGGCGCCAGCAGTTGCGCCAGTTCGCCCGGGGGCAAGGCTCTGAAAGCCTCATCCGTCGGAGCAAACAGCGTGATGTCCGGCGTCGTCTTCAGGGTGGCCGTGAGGTTGGCCCCATCCAGGGCCTTGGTCAGGATGGTGAACCGCGGCGACGCCCGCAGGGTGGTGATCATGTCGCCATTTGGCACGAGGTTGGGAGACGCGCCGCCGGCCGCGGAAGCCGCGGCCGGCCCCGCCGGCGGCGTCTGGGCGACGGCGCCTAGCGGAAAGATGACAAGCAACGCCGCCGAGCCGGCCAGCAGAGGTCGTAGGGACATTGACTAGTCCTTTGTTCAGGCAAAGCCCAAGGGCCGGCGCGGCGCGCCGTCGTCGAAACGCGGACGGCGAACCGGACCTTAGTTGCCGATTGGCGCGGTTCTCTTGCCCGCGTTCGAAAGCGGCCTGCCGTACCTGGCCCGATTGGCGCGAGTGTCGGGCACCGGGCCATTGGTGACCACGTTGTTGACCAGCGTTGAACCGTCGGCCTGGGTAGTGACCGAGGTGGCGGTCGCCGGGGTTTGCGACGACTGATCGGTGGCTATGCCGCTGGCATTGACCGCCGCGCTGGACGCTGTTGGCGGGGGCGCGACGTACGAGCCCGAAGGCTGCATGGACGTATCCTGCGCGGCGACCGCAGAGGCCGACAGCGCCAAAGCGGCGGCGCCGGCGATGAGTTGAAGGGATTTCATGATTGACGACCTTTTCACAAGCGGGCCGAACCTGACCCGTCGCCCATGACTACGCTCGAGACCGACGCCGGTTGCCGCTGATCACGACCTCGTGATCGGTCGGCCGCGGGGGCCGACCACTGCTCAATAAATGGGCGCGGCGACGAGTTCCTGCCCGCCGTCCGGGCGCATGGCGGCAATTCGGCGGCCGAGCAGGACGATGCGCAGGCACACGTCGCCGCCGTGGTTAAGGATGCGATCGTCGATGCGGCGGCGATCGCTCGCCATCGGCGAATGGGGAAGACCGAAATTCTTAAAGATGCGCGCGCCGAACGGTTTTCGGCCCTCGCGGGAGCAGACGATGAAACTGATCATAGCGATCGTCAAACCCTTCAAGCTTGACGAGGTGCGCGAAGCCCTGGTCGGCGCCGGGGTCGAAGGGCTCACTGTCTCGGAGGTCAAGGGCTACGGGCGCCAGAAAGGCCAGACCGAAATCTACCGGGGGGCCGAATACCAGGTGAATTTCGTGCCCAAGGTCAAGCTGGAAGCGGTCGTCGACGACGCGGCCGTCGATGGCGCTGTCGAGGCGGTCAAACGCGCCGCGTCGACGGGCAAGATTGGCGACGGAAAGATCTTCGTCGTCAATGTCGAAAACGCAGTCCGCATTCGCACCGGCGAGACCGGGTCGGCGGCTCTCTAATGTTCAAACGCGGCAAGGGGACAGTGACGATGAAAGCGAAACCACTTCAGAGGCTGGCGGGGCTTTTCCTGGCGTCCATGATCGCCAGCGCTCCCCTGGGCGCGCTGGCCCAGACAGCGGCTCCGCCCGCGGTCGCGGCGCCGGTCGCCTCGCCCCCAGCGGCGGCCCCGGCTGCGGCGCCGACCACTCCGGCCGCGGCGCCGGCCACTCCGGCCGCGGCTCCCAAGATCGACACCGGCGACACCGCCTGGATGCTCACATCCTCGGTGCTGGTGCTGATGATGACCATACCGGGGCTGGCGCTTTTCTATGCCGGCATGGTTCGCAAAAAGAACATCCTGGCCACGCTCGCTCAGAGTTTCGGCGCGACCTGCGTGATCACCGTCTTGTGGTTCGTGGTCGGCTATTCCATGGCCTTCACGGGCTCGGGAAAATACATCGGCGATTTCAAATATATCCTGTTGGCCCCCATGGGATTGAACGCGACCAGTACGCTGGCCCCGACAATTCCTGAGTCGGTCTACATGATGTTTCAGATGACCTTCGCCATCATCACGCCGGCCCTGATCGCCGGCGCCCTGGCCGACCGGATGAAATACTCCGCCTTTCTGGTGTTCATGGGCGCCTGGCTGCTGCTCGTCTATTGCCCCATCGCCCACTGGGTGTGGGGCGGCGGCTGGTTGGGATCGGCGGGAGCGCTCGACTACGCCGGCGGCACCGTCGTTCACCTGAACGCCGGCACCGCGGGCCTGATCACCTGCCTGATGCTCGGCAAGCGCAAGGGCCTGGGGACTGAGAACATGGCGCCTCACAACCTAGCCTACAGCGTCATCGGCGCGTCCCTGCTGTGGGTCGGTTGGTTCGGCTTCAACGCTGGTTCGGCCGTGACCTCCAACGTCAATGCCGGCATGGCCATGGTCGCAACCCAGATCGCCACCGCAACGGCGGCTCTGGCCTGGATGTTCGCGGAGTGGATCATCGCCAAGAAGCCGTCGGTGTTGGGTATGGTCTCGGGCGCAGTCGCCGGCCTGGTGGCGATCACCCCCGCCTCCGGTTTCGTCAATCCCCAGGGCGCCTTCATCATCGGCTTGGCCGCGGGCGTGGTTTGCTACATCGCCTCGGTGCACGTGAAGAAGATCTTCGGCTACGACGACGCCCTTGACTGCTGGGGCGTGCACGGGGTCGGCGGAGCCTTGGGCGCGATCATGACCGGCATGTTCGCCAGCAAGCTGATCAACCCCACCGGCGCGCCCAAGGGCGGCTGGCTTCTCGATGGAAATCTGCACCAGATGGTCCTGCAGTTGGAGGACGTCGGCGCCACCTTCCTTTATTGCGCGGTCGTCACCTTCCTCATTCTGCTGGTGATCAAATACACCATTGGTCTGCGGGTGAGCGAAGAGGTCGAGCTGGAAGGTCTCGACATCAATCTGCACGGCGAGGTGGTTCAAGCCTAACGCTGAACCCTCCGCCACGCCGCCCGCGACCAGCCCTCCTCGTCGCGGACGGTCAAGGGAACGGGGACCCTCGCGGGTCCCCGTTTTCTTTCAGAGCCTTGAGAAGCCTAAGTCCGCCAGCGATCCGGCCGCGACAACCTGGCTCGTCACCCAGAAGGGCTAATGACCGGAATCGTCCCTGGGCTCGTCGGGATATCGCGGAGGGTAGGGGCCATAGTTTGGATCCGGACCCGGCCCCGAGTCGCGATCGTCCCGGGCGTAGCCATAGGCCGCCCGCGGGCTGTCATAGTATTGACGCGGCGCGGCCGGGTAGGCGGCCGGGTAGCGCGGTTGTTCGGCGTAGGTCCGGCTATCGGCGGGAGCGGGGTCGCTGCGATAGTCCCGGGGCGGTGGGGCGGCGTAGCGCGCCGGCTCGCGGGGTGCGCCGGCTTGATCGTCCGGGTCATAGGGGGCCGGATAGCCGTAAGCGGCGGCCTGTTCGGGGCCGTACTCCTGGCGTGACGCGACGCGTAGTCTTCCGCTGGATTGAGGGGCTTGGCCCCCGACGACATCGGCCGTCTGGCCTGGACCGTACTCCTGGCGTGATGCGACGCGCAGGCGACCGACGGATTGAGGGGTTTGGCCCGCGACGCCATCCGCCGCCGAGGCGACGCACTGCGCGGTGTCCCCGACTGCGTGGCGCCCCACGCAGAAGACATCCTCGTAGTGCGGGCCGGCCGCGGCCAGGCACTGGTTGAGGTTCAGTTTGGTCATCTTCAGGCAATCGATGCTGCTGGGGTCGTGCAACAAGACCTCCAAGGCGGCCTCATCCTTGTCGCCGGTGCGACCGAGCACCGCCAGGGCCGCCAAAGCCAGACCGCGCACCACCTCCGGAGCGACCGGCGACGAACGGCGCGTCTGGGGCTGCGGCGCCGAGACCAGGCTTTGCAGGAGCAGCCTTTCCGACTGCACGCTCGCCGCGCGCGGTTCGGCGGCGGAGGACTTGGCGCTTGCCAGCACCTGGACCGGATTGGTGACGGGGGTCTTGGACCACGGTTGAGCCTGTACGTCGTAGGCCGCTTGGCTGATGGCCCTGCCGGTGGCCAGCAGGGCGGCGCCTTGGGCCCGCAAAACCTCCGCCACGGCTGACGCCGCCTGATTGGCCCCGCGGACGTCCAGCACGGATTCGGGCGAGGCGAGCAGCCGATCGGCATAGTCAGGGTCACGGTGCTCGCGCACGGCGTCGACAAAGTCGCGGTCGCGCAGAGCCAGCATGGCGGCGTAGGCGACAATGCCCTCCTGCAACTGTTCGGGTTGGTAGGCTGACCCGGTCTGCACCGCCTTTCGCACCGAGGCGGCATCGCTGAAGCGCGGATCGATCGCGGTGGCGCGGCTGACATAACTCTCGTAGGCGCTGGCCGCGTCGGTGACCCGGTGTCCGAGGGCGGCGAAAAAGGCGGTCTCGTCCTGCGACAGCGCCGGGGCGGCATCGGCTTCGGGCGCCCGGACCGCGACGACCGCCGCGACCGCCGCGATGTCGCCCTTACCCTCGACCGGAAGAACGCGGATCGACGTGTCGCGCGCTTCGGCCTGCGCGCTTGCCTGACCGGCAAATCCGACCAAAAGCGCCACGGCGGCGCAGCCGTTCAGCAACGTTTTCATGATACAGCCCCTTCCCAACACCACTCTAAGCCCGCAAACATCAGGTCGTATAATGACTATTCCTCACCAAGCGAATGTTCGCGTAGATTACGCTATATTGAGGTTAGAAATCGGCCTAGTGAAAATATCGAGGTCAATAGTGACTGCGACAAAGTGTATCACCACGATTTGCTAACCTGAACGCAGGATGAACCGAAATTGCCCTGCGACAATACGCCTCGGGCATCACCGCGGATTTCGAGCCCCGCGGCGATGTTTACACCCCGCCTTCTTAAGGCCCTGTTCCCCCTCTCGCATTAGCCGCGTTTGAAGCGCCGGCAAGCTTGCATGGCCGCACCCACCAGCCAGGCCACGCCCGCGCCAGCCGCGAGGCGAGGGCGGCCGCCGCGGCGGCGTCGGCGCACAGTGAAAAACAGGTCGCGCCCGATCCCGACATCCGCGCCAGCAGCGTTTCTGGCTGACTCGTCAGCGCGTCGAGAAGTTCGCCAATCGCCGGCTGCAGGCGGCGGGCGGGCGGCTCCAGATCATTGCGGCAGGCGGTGAGAAACGCGGCGACCTCGGCGGGGGTCGTCAAGCGATCTGGCCAGATCGGCGCCATCGCGCCGGCGGCAGCGACTGCCTGATCATAGGCGCGGTAGACTTCGGCCGTCGGCGAGGGAACGCCTGGGTGGGTCAAAACGGCGTCCAGGTCCGGGAAATATGGCGCGCTGGCGAGGCGCTCGCCCCGTCCGGTGGCGATGGCTGCCACGCCAGAAAGACAGGCGGGCACGTCGGCGCCCAGATCCAGAGCGATGGCGTTCCAGACGCGCTCGGGGATGTCCGCGTCGAGAGCGGTTCGGACAAGATGCATGGCGGCGGCGGCGTCGCTGGAGCCACCGCCTAGTCCCGCGGCGATCGGCAGGGCTTTGTGCAAACGCAGGCCAAAGTCGACCGGCGCGGAGCCCGCGACCGACAGCAAGGCGTCGCGGGCGCGCAAGACTAGATTGCCCGTTTCGTCGTCAAGATCGGCGGCGAATTGGCCATCGACAGTCAAGCCCGTGAGGCCATCTTTGTGCAAGGCGACCATGTCGCCCACATCGGCGAACACCATCAGGCTGCAAATGGGATGATAACCGTCCGGCTTCCGCGACCCAACGTGGAGGAAGAGGTTCACCTTGGCCGGCGCGAACCGCTCAAAGACCACGGGTCGCCGCCGCGTCCTATTGGCCGGCGACGACCGAGGGGCCGATCGGACCGCCGAGCCCGTTCTTCAACTTGCCCTCGACCTCGTTCCTGATCTTGACGGACGGTTCCAGGGTAAGCACGCGCCGCCACTGGAACTGCGCCTCCGTTTGACGACCCACACGCCAATAGGCATCCCCCAGGTGGTTGTTGACATCCGGATCGGCCGGTTCAAGCGCCACCGCCGCTTCGAGCTTATCCACCGCTGTCTTGAAGTCGCCCAACCGGTAGTAGCCCCATCCCAGAGAATCCAGCATGGCGCCCGAATGTGGGTCGAGATTGACGGCCTTCTGCACCATGGCCAGGGCGGCCGGCAGGTTTTCACCGCGGTCGATCCAGGAATAGCCCAGGAAATTGAGCAGCTCCGGCTCGTCGGGACGCAATTTGAGGGCGGTCTGCAGATCGCGTTCCGATTCCGCCCAACGGCCGGTCTCCTCCAGATCCACGGCGCGCATGTAGAGAAGCCGCCAGTCGGCCTTTTCGCCCAGCCGGCCTATCAATTCGTCGAGAACCTTGGCCGACTCGTCGTAGCGTTCGTCGGCCCGCAACAGATCGGCCAAGGTCACCGCGGCGTCCTGGCTGGCCGGCGCCGCCGCCAATGTCTCGCGAGAAATCTTCAGGGCGGCATCCCGGTCAGCGGCCGCCTGATAGACCCAGGCAAGCTTGCCGCGGGCCAAAACATAGGATGTGGAGCCTGGCCGTGGCGTCAGATAAGCCGATCGGGCTCCATCGACATCGCTGGTGGAGGCGAGGATATCGCCGACCAGAACCCACGCTTCGTCCCGGTCGGGGTCAAGCCTGAGCGCCAGACGCAAATAGGCGAGGGCGACTTCCTCCTGCTTCTGAACCAGAAGTACGGTGGTGGGCGCCAGCAAAGCCTCGGCCGCCGACTGGCGGATGGTGGGCAGCGCGGGAGCGGGCTTGCCGGCCGCGGCGCGCGCCCGGGCGGACTGAAGCGTGAGGTCATCGTGATTTCGCGCCAAGGCCGCGTCATAGATCGCCACGGCCTCGGGGTCCCGGCCCCGACGTTCGAGCATTTCCCCAAGATTGATGCTGGCGATTCCGCCTGGGTCGCCCTTGGCGATCAGGGCCCGAAAAGCGGTCTCCGCTTCATCATAGCGGTGGGCGCGCTCGAAGAGCTTGCCCTGATCCAGGTCGGCGAAGAACTGTGAGATGGGGTCTCCCGGAATCTCCGGGTGGGCGATGGAGGTGTCGGCTTCGCCCGCGGCCGCCGCCGCCCACGGCGCCAGCAGGGCCGCGCCAGCCTCGTGGCCGACGTCGGCTTCGGGGCTGGTGAGGATCGCCCTGGCCTTTTTAGCCTCGCCCCGCGCTAAGGCTTCGACCCCGCGAACCAGGGTCCCAAGGTGCAGCAGCGTTGGATCCTGATCGGCGCCGGTGGGCGCGATGAGAGCCGCCTTGGCGACATCGCCCGCCAGCAGCGCGGCGGTGAACGCGCGAATGTTCAACAGCCGGCCGTCCGCGCCGCCGTCGATGACCACGGCGCGGCCAAAATAGGCCGCCGCGGCGCTGCTCTGGCCATTGTTGGCGGCGGCTTGGCCGGCCAGGAACAGGCCGTATGGCGAGGTGTCCGGCGAGGCTTGCCCGATGGCCGCCAACGTCGCCGGTTGGCCGACCCCGATGGGCCGCGTCGCGCACGCGCAAAGGACGAAAAGCGGAAGGCAGCCAATGGCGCCGCGGAGCGGGAACATAACTTTAGGGTGATGGCCTCCAAATGTGGCCTACGCAAGGACGATCACGAGGCCGCCTCCATGACGGTCGCCCGGCGCCGGATGGGTTACATGTTGGGATAGTTTGGTCCGCCGCCGCCTTCCGGCGTGGTCCAGGTGATGTTTTGGGAGGGGTCCTTGATGTCGCAGGTTTTGCAGTGCACGCAGTTTTGGGCGTTGATCTGGAAACGTGGATTGGCGCCGGCGTCGTCGTAAAGCACCTCATAGACACCCGCCGGACAATAGAGCCGCGCCGGCTCGCCATAGAGGGGCAGATTGACGGATACGGGGATGTTCGGGTCGCCTAAAGTCAGATGCGCCGGCTGGTCCTCGTCGTGGTTGGTGGCCGAAACGAACACACTGGACAGCTTGTCGAAGCTCAACACGCCATCGGGCTTGGGATACACGATGGGCTTGTAGTCCTTGGCCAGGCCCGTGCAGGCGGCGTCCGTCTTGCCGTGCCTCAAGGTTCCGAAAATTGAAAACCCGCCGGTAAGATTGGCGACGTGCAGATCGAACATGACCAGGGCGCCGCCGAGCCAGGTGCCGAAACGCGACCACAGGGGCTTGGCGTTGCGCACCACGAAGAGTTCCTTGCGAACCCATGAGGCGTCGTAGGCGGCCTGATATTCCACCAGTTCGTCCCCGGATCGCCCGGCGCCGATGGCGAGGTAGGCGGCTTCGGCGGCCAGCATGCCGGTCTTCATGGCGTTATGGCTGCCCTTGATGCGGGGCAGGTTAACGAACCCGGCTGAACACCCGATCAACGCGCCCCCCGGAAAGGCCAGGCTGGGAACCGACTGGAAGCCGCCCTCGGTAATTGCGCGGGCGCCGTAGGCCAAGCGCTTGCCGCCCTCCAGGTAGCGGCGAATGGCGGGGTGGTGCTTGAGACGCTGGAATTCGTCGAAGGGCGAAAGCCAGGGGTTCTTGTAGTTGAGGTGCACGACAAAGCCGAGAGCCACATAGCGGTCCCCGAAGTGGTACATGAAGCTGCCGCCGCCGGTGTCGCCGGCCAGGGGCCAGCCGACCGTGTGCTGCACGAGTCCGGGCTCGAAGGCCTCGTCGGTGACCTGCCAGATCTCTTTGAGGCCGATGCCGAACTTCTGCGGCTCCTTGCCCTGGGCCAGCTTGAACTTGGCCACGATCTGCTTGGCCAGGGATCCGCGTACGCCCTCGGCGATAAAGGTGTACTTGGCGCGTAGCTCCAGGCCCGGCTGGTAGTCGGCCTTGCGCTGGCCGTCCTTGCCGATGCCGAACACGCCGGCGACCACGCCTTTGACGGCGCCGTCGTCCGCGTAAACCACTTCGGAGGCGGCCATTCCGGGATAGATTTCCACCCCCAGCGCCTCGGCTTCGCCGGCGAGCCAGCGGCAAACGTTGGCCAGGGAGGCGATGTAGTTGCCGTGGTTGTGCATGAAACCGGGCATGGCGAACATCGGCAGCTCGACATCGCCGCGAGGCCCCAGCGCGAGGAACCTGTCCTTGGCGACCTTGGTCTCCAGCGGCGCGCCCCTGTCCTGCCAATCGGGAATGAGTTCGTCCAAGGCCCGCGGATCGATGACCGCCCCAGACAGAATGTGGGCGCCCACTTCAGAGCCCTTTTCCAGCACGGCGACCGAAATCTCCTTGCCCCCTTGCGCGGCCAGCTGCTTTAGGCGAATGGCGGCGGAAAGGCCGGCGGGACCCGCGCCGACGACGACCACGTCATAGTCCATGGTCTCGCGCTCGACCTCCTGGCTCATGGCTGAAAAACCCCTGCCGCTTCCGCTTGCCTAAGCCTTAATCGAAGTCGATGCTGGGCCGGTCAAGGAGAAACCGTGTCCGCAGATCCCCGCGCCGTCGAGAGCCTGCTCGGCTTCTGGGTCGAGGCCGGCGTCGAGGCGCTCTACGCGGAGGCCCCGGTGAACCGCACGGCGCCCGCCGCCGCGCCGCTCGCCGCAACCGCGACGGCCAAGGGCCTCTCCCCGGCCCCCGCCGCGCGCGCCGATACTGTCCCCGCGGCGCTGAAAGCCGAAGATCTGCAGGAGTCCCAGAGCGCGGCGGCGGACGCTCCGGACCTGCCGGCGCTGGAGGCGGCCATCGCGGACTTCGACGGCTGCGCCCTGAAGAGCGCCGGCGCGCGCCAGGCCGTCTTCGCGCGCGGAGCGCCGGATGCCCCGGTGATGATCATCGGCGAAGCGCCAGGGGGAGAGGAAGACATCCAGGGCTCGCCGTTCGTGGGACGCGCCGGCCAGCTCCTCGACAAGATGCTCTCCGCCGCCGGCCTGGACGGCCGCGCGTTCATCACCAACACGGTGTTCTGGCGCCCGCCCGGCAACCGCACCCCCACTCCAGCGGAGCAGGCGGCCTGCGCTCCGTTTCTTGAGCGGGCGATCGCCCTGGTTAAGCCAAAGGTGCTGCTGCTGGTCGGCGGCGCTTCGGCCAAGGCGATGTTGAAGCGCCCGGAGGGCATCCTCGCCTTGCGTGGCCGCTGGTTCGAGTGGCGCTCGGGCGATGGCGCGCTTGAGCTCCCCGCTCTGCCGACCCTGCACCCCGCCTTCCTGCTTCGCCAACCCGCGGCCAAGAAGAAGAGCTGGGAGGACTTGCTCACCCTGGTGGAGCGGCTGGATCGGCCGGGGAGGCCCGACTAGATCACTGTTCTTGTTCTGTTCCGGCGGTCCGGCTAATGTCGGGCGATGTCCAGATCGTCCACTTCGGCTCATGGGCGCGGCGCCATCTCCAACGCGTCCGGTCGTTTCGAATCCCTGGCGCACGAGGCCTTCGACGACGGATGGAACGACGACGATCAAGTCCCGGCAATCTTGCGGACCACGATCACCGCCGAGACGGCGCGGACGATCATCACCCGCAACGATAGCCCCGACGTCGGCTTCGACCGGTCGATCAATCCCTATCGCGGCTGCGAGCACGGCTGCGTGTATTGTTTCGCCCGGCCGACCCACGCTTATCTGGGACTGTCGCCCGGCCTCGATTTCGAATCGAAATTGTTCATGAAGCCCAACGCGCCCGAACTGCTCGCGCGCGAACTGGCGGCGCCCGGCTACCAGCCGAAGTTCATCGCCATCGGCACCAACACCGATCCGTACCAGCCGATCGAGCGCCGCTACAAGATCATGCGCGGCATCCTCGAAGTCCTGGAGCGCGCCGGTCATCCGGTCGGCATCGTCACCAAATCGGCGCTGGTGCTGCGCGATCTCGATATCCTGGCGCGCATGGCGAAACGCGACCTCGTCAAGGTCGCCATCTCGGTCACGACACTCGACGCCAAGCTGGCGCGCACCATGGAACCGCGCGCCTCGACGCCGCCGCGGCGGCTCGACGCCTTGCGGCAGTTGGCGGCGGCCGGCGTGCCGACCGCGGCCCTGGTCGCCCCGGTGATCCCGGCGCTCAACGACGCCGAGATCGAGCGCATTCTCGACGCGGTCGCC
>PMOM01000294.1:15437-15776 GCA_003161535.1 Caulobacteraceae bacterium
CTGTTCCGCGAATGGCTCATCGAGAATTTCCCCGATCGCTATCGCCATGTGTTCAAGCTCATTCGCGACATGCGCGGCGGCAAGGACTACGATGCGACGTTCGGCAAGCGCATGACCGGCACCGGCCCGATCGCCTGGATGATCGGCCGGCGCTTCGAGATCGCCTGCGAACGGCTCGGCTTGAACGCCACCAAGCAGAAGATCACCACCGAGCATTTCCGGCCGGCGCGGCCGGCGGCCCGGCAGCTCGATCTGTTCTGAAACTCGGCCGGCGCGTGACGCTTCGGCTGTCGGCAGCACAGCGGCGCGAACAATCCCCGTAATTCTTCGCAACGGGCG
>PMOM01000191.1:0-10451 GCA_003161535.1 Caulobacteraceae bacterium
GTGCTGCCCGCCGGCGTCACCTTCAAGATGGGCGGTCTCTATGCCGAGCAGCAGGCCGCCTTCCAGGGCCTGGCAATCGTCTTCGTCGCCGCCCTCGCGATCGTCATGGTCCTGCTGCTGTTGATTTATGAGAACTTCCGCATCGCGGCGGCGATCATGGTCATGCCCATGCTGGCGGCGGGGGCCGTGGGCCTGGGCCTGATGCTGACCGGGACCGAACTGAACATCATGGCCCTGATGGGCCTGACCATGGTGATCGGCATCGTGACCGAGGTGGCGATCTTCTATTTCACCGAATACGACCACCTGACCGCGACTGGCGAGGCGCCGGACCGGGCCCTGATCGACGCCGGCGTCAACCGGTTGCGGCCCATCGCCATGACCACCATCGCGGCCATTCTCGCCCTGGCGCCGCTGGCCTTCGGCCATTCGATGCAGAAGCCGCTGGCGGTGGCGATCATCGCCGGGCTGATCGCCCAGGGACCGCTCGTCCTGTTGCTGATGCCGGCCCTGTTCAAGCTGATCGGCGGCGCCAGACCCGCCGCGCGGGCCAGTCCCGACCCTGCTTCGACCGCCGCCAACCCGAGCCAATGAGGAAACGACCATGACCCGTCACCGACGCCTGAGCCTGCTCGCCGCGCTCTTTGCGAGCGCCATTGACCTCGCCGGCCACGCCGCGGACCCGGTCCATCCCTCCGGGCTGCACGTGGCCGGCCGGATCGCGGGGCCGGACGGCGGCTGGGACTACGCCAGCTTCGATCCGGTCCGCCGCCGTCTCTATGTGACGCATGGAACCAACGTTATGATGGTGGCGGCCGACACCGGCGCGGTCACGCCCGCCTTCGCCGCCGGCTTGGGCCTGCACGCGGTGGTGCCGGTGCGCGCCCATGACGTGATCGTCACCACCAATAGCGGCGATAACACCGCCAGGATCATCTCCGCGGTCGACGGCAAGCTGGTCGCCTCGGTGGCCACCGGAACCAAGCCGGACGCCGCCGTGCTCGACGCCGCCAGCGGCCTGGTCGTGGTCGCCAACGGGGCGAGCGGGGATGTCACCCTGGTGGATGTGAAGGACCGCAAGTCGGTGGGCCTGATCCCCGTGGGCGGGGCCCTGGAATTCACCCAGACCGATGGGCGCGGCAGGCTCTTCATCAACGTCGAGAACAAGAACGAGATCGCCGTGGTGGACATCGCCGCGCGCAAGGTGGTCGCCCGCTGGCCCCTGGCCGGCTGCGACGGCCCCTCGGGCCTGGCCTATGTGGCGGGAAACCGGCTGATTTCTTCCTGCTCCAACGGCGTGGCCCCGATCACCGACGCCGCCACCGGCAAGCTGATCGCCAATCTGAAGATCGGCCGGGGCCCGGACTCGGTGCTTTATGACGGCGTGCGCAAGCTCGCCTACATCCCCTGCGGCCGCGACGNNGTGGCCACCCAGACCGGCGCGCGCACCGGGGCGGTGGATACAAAGACCGGGCGAGTCTATCTGCCGGCCGCGCAATACGATCCGCCCGCCGTGGCCGGCCAGCGCCCGAAGATGAAGCCCGGCACCTTCGAAGTGCTGGTGCTGGGAAGGTAGGGGCTGGCGACTGCACCCCAAAAGGACCGTCATGGCCGGGCGTAAGTCCCGGCCATCCATGCACACCTTCCCATGAGTGGGCGCGCCAGAGCGCGCCCATCGCTGTGGCGCGCCGGTGGTCGCCGATGGCTCGATCATGCCAACGGCAAGGATGCGCGTCCGGCCAGGCGAAACGCATCGCGTTGGCCGCGCGCGCGGCCAGGTCAAACACCGTGTTCTTGGGTGGCCGGGACTGACGCCCGGCCATGACGTTCCTAATGGGGGGCTAGCCCGGGCGCCGGTTTTCGTGTGACTAGGCTTGAGGTTGGGCGCGCGCCAAGGCAGGGGGCGCGCAAGGGACGCGGGCATGGCTGAATTTTCGATGCAGGACGCGGCGTTCACCGGCTTTCGCCTGGTGCGCGAGCATCCCCGAGCGCTGATCGTCTGGGCGATCTTCGCCCTGGCCCTGTCGATGGTAATGAGCGGGATCTTCATCGCCCTGCTCGGTCCCGCCGTGGCCGCCCTGCAGTCCGCGCAGCCGGGAGCCGGCGCCGATCCGGCGAAGGCGCTGGGCCTGCTGGCGAAGCTGGCCCCAAGCTATGTCCTGATGGTGGGCCTGGCCTTGGCCTTCCATTCGGTGCTGCTGGCGGCGATGAACCGGGCGGTTTTGCGTGGTGGCGACGACCGCCTGGGCTTTTTTCGCCTGGGCTCGGATGAGCTGCGGCAGGCCGGCCTTCAGCTCTTGGCCATAGTGGCGATCACCGGCGTCTATCTGGTCCTGGTGGTGGCGGTTGTGCTGGTCTCCGTCGCCTCTGGCATGGCCGGCAAGGCGGCGGCGGGAGTCGTCGTGGTGGTGAGCATCGTGGCGGTCCTGTGCGCCGTGGTCTTCCTGGCGGTGAGGTTCTCACTGGCCTCGGCCCTGACCTTCGATGGCGGCAGGGTCAATCTCTTCGGCTCGTGGACGCTGACGCGAGGGCGCTTCTGGCCGCTGTTTGGGACCTATCTGCTCGTCTTCGCCCTGGCGATAGTGGTCTATATGCTCTCCCTGCTGGTGATTTTCGCGGCCACCGCGATGGTCGGCGGCGGCAATCCGATGACCGCCATGATGAACCCCGACATGACCTCGCTGGCCGCCTATTTCTCACCGACCCGGATCGTGCAGACGGTGCTGGGGGCCGGGGTTTCGGCGCTGATCTGGCCGCTGATGCTTACCCCGCCGGCCGCCATCTATCGCTCCCTGGTCCCGGCGGCCACGGCCCCGACGCCCGTCTGAGCGCGCCGATGACGGACATGGCTCTGCCCATCGGCGCGGCGCCGGACGATCCGGCCCAGGGCGGCATCTCCAAGCGCCAGGTCGCCGCAGCGGTGATGGGCAATGCCCTGGAGTTCTACGATTTCACCACCTACGCCTATTTCGCCGTGCAGATCGGCCACAACTTTTTCCCGGGCCATTCGCCGTTCATCAGCCTGCTGCTGTCGCTGGCGACCTTCGGGGCGGGGTTCATTCTGCGCCCGATCGGCGCGATCCTCATCGGAAGGTACGCCGACCGCCGGGGACGCCGGCCGGCCATGCTGTTCAGCTTCACCCTGATGGGCGTGGCCATATTGGGCCTGGCCCTGACGCCGTCCTACGCCATGATCGGCCCGCTGGCGCCGGTCCTCGCCCTGACCTGGCGGCTTTGCCAAGGGTTTGCTCTGGGCGGCGAGGTGGGACCGACGACCGCCTTTCTGGTCGAGGCCGCGCCGCCGGCCAAGCGCGGCCTCTACGGCGCCTGGCAGGGCAGCAGCCAGAATCTCGCTTCGGTGGCCGGAGGGCTGGTGGGGGTGACCCTGGCCGCCGTGGCCGGAGCGGCCAGCCTGGAGGTATGGGGCTGGCGCGCCGCCTTCCTGCTGGGCGCCCTGGTGCTGCCGTTCGGCCTGGTCCTGCGGCGCAACCTGCCCGAGACTCTGCATCGGCCCGAGGCGCGGTCCGCGGCGCACGCCGACCAGCCGACCATCAGAGCCCATGCGCGCATCCTGCTGCTGGGCCTGGCGCTGATCGCGGCCGCCACGGTCTCCACCTATGTGTTCACCTTTATGACCACCTACGCCGTCACCACCCTGCACATGGCCGCCGGTGTCTCGCTGGGAGCGACGGTGATGAACGGGGCGTTCGGCGTCATCGGCGGCCTGATCGGCGGGGTGTTGTCGGATCGTTGGGGGCGCCGGAAAATGATGATCTGGCCGCGCCTCGCCTTTTTGATCTTCACCTGGCCCGCCTTCTTCCTGATGGTGCGTAATCACGACGCCCTCACCCTGCTGAGCGCGACGGCCGTGCTCTCCTTCACCAGCGCGCTGACCACCGCGGCGGTGTTCGTGGCGATCATCGAATCCCTGCGCAAGGAGATCCGCGGCATGGGCATGGGCGCGGTCTACGCCACCGCCGTGGCCGTGTTCGGCGGCACCACCCAGCCGGTCGTGGCCCTGCTCATTCACGTCACGGGCGATCCCTTGTCTCCGGCCTGGTACGTCATGGCCTTCACGGTCGTGGGCCTGATCGCCTCGCTGATGATGAAGGAGACGGCGCACGGACATCTCAGAGCGCCGGCAAGCTGAACGAAAGGCCCCTTGAGCCATGCATATCGAAATCAACGGCGCGCGCCTCTTCTTCGACACGGTGGGCTCCAAGCTGGAGCCGCGCGGCGAGGTGATGGTCGAGAAGCCGAGCCTGTTGGTCTTGCACGGCGGGCCGGGGTTCGATCACGCGCTGATGCGGCCCTATTTCGACCGCTTCGCCGACAGCCATCAGGTGATCTATCTCGACCATCGCGGCAACGGCCGCTCCACCGGAAAGAGAGAAACCTGGTCGCTCGATCAGTGGGGGGACGACATCCACGACTTCTGCCAGGCGCTGGGGGTGGAAAAGCCGGCGGTGTACGGACTGTCGTTCGGCGGCATGGTGGCCATGGCCTATGCCGCGCGCCATCCGGAGGGACCATCGAAGCTCGTCCTGGCCTCGACGGCCGGGCGCATGGATTTGCCGGCCACCTACGACGCCATGGAGCGGCTGGGCGGCGCGGAAGCGCGGCGCATCGCCGAGGTTTTCTGGACCGATCCGAAGGCCGAGACGGCGGCGGAATACATGGCGACATGCATGCCGCTCTATAGCCCGACACAGAACTTCCAGGCGCAGCAGGCGGTCAAGCGGGCGATCATGAACATGGCGGTGATGTTTCATTTCATCCGCGTCGAGCAGGGGCGGATGGATCTGCTGCCGGGTCTTTCGGCGGTGCATTGCCCGACGCTGATTCTGGCCGGCGGAATCGATCCGATCACGCCGGTTACCTGCTCGCGGGCGATCCTGGCGGCCCTGCCCAAGGGCGTCGCCGAGCTGGTGGTCTTCGAGGCGGCGGGACATGGCGTGCACCGCGACGAGCCGGAGCGCGCCGAAGCGGTATTGAGAGGATTCCTCGAGGAGCCAGCCCAGACATGAACTCGGCGATGAGTTTTTCCGCGACCTATGACCAGGCGCGGACGAAGTTCAAAGGCGCGGTCGCGGCGGCCGGCGGGGCGCTGGAAGCCCTGGCCCATCCCGAACGCGGCCGGGAAGGCGAAGCGCTTTCCACCGACGTCGCCTGGTTTGGCCCGCGGGACGCCGAGCGCGTGCTGGTGATGATCGCCGGCACCCATGGCGTCGAGGGCTTCTGCGGCTCGGGGGCGCAGATCGACTGGCTGGCGCGCGGGGAGGCGGCCAGGCTGCCGGCCGGCGTCGCCGTGCTGATGATCCACGGCGTCAACCCATACGGATTTTCCTGGCTGCGGCGGGTGACGCAGGAGAACGTCGATCTCAACCGCAACTGGGTGGACTTCGCCGCGCCATTGCCCGCCAACCGAGGCTACGATGACTTAAGTGAAGCGATCTGTCCGGCGGAGTGGTCGGAAGACTCCCGGGCGGCCAGCGCGCGGGTGCTGGGCGCCTATCTTGGCAGCCACGGTCCGGCGGACCTGCAGCACGCCCTGAGCGGCGGCCAATACAACCATCCGGCCGGGGTGTTCTACGGCGGCATTGAGCCGACCTGGTCGCGGCGGACCCAGACGGCGATCTTCGAAAACTATCTTGGCGCGGCGGCGAAGGTGGCGATCATCGACTATCACACCGGCCTGGGCCCCTGGGGCTACGGCGAGCAGATCGTCACCGAGGCGCCCGGTTGCGAAGGCTATCTGCGGGCCAAGGCCTGGTGGGGTGGGGCCATCGCCTCGCCCGCCGACGGCACCTCGACCTCCGCGCCGATCACCGGCGACGGCCTGGCCGCCGCGCCGCGCCTGCTGCCGCGCGCGCAGGTCACCGCCATGGCCCTTGAGGTCGGAACCCTGCCGCTGGAAGAGGTGTTCGGAGCGGTGCGCGCCGACGCCTGGCTGCACGCCCACGGCGACCTGGCCTCGCCGCAGGGAGCGGCGATCAAGGCCCAGATCCGCGCCGCCTTTTATGGCGACGCCGACGACTGGAAAGGCATGGTCGCCGGCCAGTCGCTGCTTGCCGTGCGCCAGGCGATCGCGGGGCTGACGGGGTAGGACCTAGCCGCTCAGGCCCGCGCTTCGGCCGCCGCGATCTGGGCGACGGCCAAGGTCAAGGCGGCGTCGCCGCCATCGTCGAGGGTCCAGGCCGAAGACAGGCCGGCGAAGGCCAGGATCCATTGCAGGAGCCGGGCCGGATCGAGGCCGGAGGCTTCGGCGACGACGCCAAGCTGGCGGCGAAGCCTGCCGGGCGCGGCGGCAGTCTCGATGTCGGGATTGCAGAACAGGTTGAGATAGTCGTAGGCGCGCTCGCCGAACAGGCCCTTGGGGTCGATGGCGAGCCAGCCGCGCGGCCCGAAGTCGAGGACGTTCTCGTGGTGGATGTCGCCATGCAGCACCGTCTCATCGCGCGGCGAGGCCAGCAGGGCGCGGGCGGCGGCGGCGGACTTGATGAGCACGCCTCCGTATCGTTGGGCCGCTGGCTCGAGTTGGCGAAACCACACCGGCAGGGGCGCGAGCATGGTCGGGCGCGGAAAGTCGCGGGGCGCATGCAGGCGCGCCGCGGCGGCGCACAGAATGCGGCTGGCCTCGTCGTCGCGGCCGCCACGCGCCATGGCCGCCAGGGAGCCCTCGCCCATGGCCCGCTCGAGCAGCAGGGCGGGGGTTTCGTGGGCCAGGACCCGGGCCGCGCCGTCGCCGCGCCACCACTCCATCAGATAGGCGCCCTCGCGCTCTTCCTGGCCCTGGGCGATCTTCAGCATGGCTGGCGCGCCGCCCTTGCGCACCGGCATGAGCACGCTGAAGAACTTGGTGGTGAAGGCTTCCCCGTCCGGCTCCAGGCCCCAGCGCCTCAGCCAGGGCTCAAGCAGCGCCGGCTTCCCAGCGGACGCTTGAGTGCTCTCGACCAAGCTACTCCGCCGGCGCCCAGCCGGGACGCCCGGCGCGCCAGAAGACAAAGGCGTAGGTGTCGGCGACCAGGCCGTCGGTCTGGCTCTTGGTCGAGCCGATGCCGTGGCCGGCCTGTTCCTCGACCCGCAGCAGCACCGGTTTGCTGGTTCCCGAGTTCATCAGGGCGGCGGCGAACTTGGCCGGCTCCCAGGGCGCCACGCGCGGATCATTCAGCCCGGTGGTGATCATCACCGCGGGGTATTGCGCGCCTTTGACCACATGGGCGAGGCTGTCCATCTCATAGAGGTTCTTGAAGCCGGCCTCGGTAGTGATGGAGCCGAACTCGGGAATGTTAGGCGGCCCGTTGGGGGTGAACTCCATGCGCAGGGGGTCGGCGGCCGGCACCTGATCGATGACGCCGGCGAAGAGCTCGGGCGCCTCTTCCAGGGAGCGGCCCATGGTGATGCCCCCGGCCGATCCGCCGGTGATGAAGAGCTTGTCCGGCGTCGTGTAGCCCTGAGCGACCAGGGCCCGTCCGCAGGCGATCAGATCGCGCCAGGTGTTGGGCTTGGACGCGTCCTTGCCCCCCAGGCGCCAGGCTTCGCCCAGCTCCCCGCCGCCGCGCACATTGCAGGTCGCCCAGGCGGCGTCCCGGTTGAGGAACGGAATGGCGCGGGCATTGAAGGCGGGAAAATAGGAAATGCCGTAGGAGCCATAGGCCCGCATCAGCACGACGCCAGGGCGCCGCGCGCCCTTCTTGGCCATCACGGTCAAGGGAACAGCGACGCCGTCCTTGGCCCGGGCGGTGAGGTCGATGACATCGTAGGCGCTGGGATCGTAGCTCGGCTTGGCGCCCAGGTTGAGGTTGGTGAAGCGGGTCCCGTCCCAGGCGTAGAAGGTGGCCGGCACGACCCAGCTTTCGAACTGAACCACGGCGCCTGGCCGGCGCGGATCGGTGAACAGACCGTTGATCGAGCCTCGGCCGGGCAGGGCGATTTCCCTGACCGGCGCGCCGGGAGCGATGAACAGCAGATGCGAATAGAGGCCCTCGCGGGTCTGTACATAGAGGCCGTCGGCGGCGGCATCGATGGATTCCACCAGACGCCCGGGGCGCACCGGCAGCACGACATCGGCGGCCGAAAGCGGCTGGCCGGCCTTGACGTGCAGGATCTGGAAGGTGGGCGCGTCCTTGTGGCTCAAGAGATAGATGTCGTCGCCATGGACGGCGCCCGAGGTCACCCCGTCGCTGCGCTTGGTGAGCGGCTGCCAGGGCGCGGCCGGATCGCCGGCGGTCGAGACCGGACCGGTCCATATTTCGATCTCGTTCTGCACACCGTTCTGCACCACAGCCAGGGCGACGTTGGAGCCGGGCGTCAGCTCGACTCCCGCGCCCATAACCGGCGGCACGACGATGCGGCTGGCTTTCACCGGAGCGCCCAGGACATCGCGCGGCTCGCCCTTCAGGTCCCAGACCTGATCGGTGCTGTTGAAGTATTTGAGCTGCGGGTTGTCGGTCTTCTGCAGGCGAATGAGGAACAGGGTCCTGGCGTCGTCGCTCCACGACAGACCGCCGAAGTCGGCGCGGTCGAGCGGACCGGCCAGCTGCGCGCCGGAGGCAACATCGTAGATGTAAAGCAGGGCCGCCTCGCTGCCGCCGGCCGAAACGCCCACCCCAACCCGCGATCCGTCCGGAGAGGCTTGGTAGTAGTTGATGGCGTAGGGCGTACCGCCATGCGCGGCGCGCAGCTTGCCCACGTCGACGAGGGTGCGCGCGGGGCCGCTCTGGTCACGCACCACCAGGTTGAAGTTATCCGCTCCGGGCGCCTGCTCCTGATAGAAGGTGCGGCCGCCAAACACCTGGACGTCCTTGACCGGGCCGAAGCTGGCGGAAAAATCGACGATCTCCTTGAACAGCGCGGCGCGCGGCGCGATGGAGCCCAAAAGTTCGCGCGTGTAGCGGCCTTCCGCCTTGAGCCAGTCGATGGTCGGCGCATCGAGGCTTTCCATGCCTCGATAAGGATCGGTGACCTGGACGCCGTAAAGGGTCTCGGTGACGGGCGTCGGCGCGGGGGGCGGGGGCTGCCGGGGCGCGCCTTGCGCCGCTCCCGCCAAGGCCGCCGCCGCGATCGATGACAACAAGACGCTTCTGATCATGCCCCTCTCCCCACTTCGCCGCACACGCGGCGCGCAAACCTGCTCGACAATCGGCGCGTTGGCGAGGTCTGACAAGCCTCAATCGGCCGCTCGCTCGGCCTCCAGCAACGCGGCGGCCCGCCCCAGGAAGTCCATCGGATCGGCGCGGTGGTAGGGATGCTCGGCCGGTTCGATATGGTCCAGGAAGCCCTGGTAGATGACCGCCTTGCGAGCGGCGCCGATGGGGGAGATCAGGGCGGCGGCGCGCGCCGGGTCGCAACCGGGAATGGCGCCGCGCCAAAGCAGCAGCCAATGGTCGCGCAGGGCCGCCATCGCCGCGTTGGGTATGCGATCGAAAAAGGCAATCTGGTCGAACAGGGGGTGACCGACGCCGCTGTCGCCCCAGTCGATCAGGGTCAGGGTGAGGCCCTCGCCGCGGAAATTGCCGGGGGCGAAATCACTGTGGACCAGGGTGTCGGGAAGGCCGCAAGCGGCGATCTTGGCCCAACGAGCGGGCAGGTCGGCCACGAACGCGTCCAGGGCGCCGCGCGCCCGAGGTTCCATGCCATCGCCGATACGCGCGACCAGGGCGCCGATGGCGCCGCTCGAGGGCGCCGCCCGCCAGTCGGGCAGGCCCAGCGCGATCAGCTCGGCGGCGCCGCCGATCCACCGGCTCTGCAGATCGATCAACAGGCTCACCATGGCGCGCCATTGCTCGGGCGTGGCTTCGTAGAGGTCCTCGCCGGGGATATCGGCCATCAGCATTCGCCCGCCGCCATGGCCCAGAACCCGCGGAACCCGCTCGCCCGCCAGGCGCGCCAGCAGATCGCCTTCGTGGGCGAAGAACGGCGGTACGACTTTCAACCACACCGCCCCGTCCTCGACGGGCAGGCGCCACAGGCTGGAGAGGTTCCAGGTCCGCACCTGCGTTGGCGGTCCCGAAAGCCCAATGCCCCTTTCCGCCAGGATTCCCTTGGCCCAGGCGAGGTCGGCCGCCGGCCCGCCCGGCTCGGCGTAGGGCAGGCGAAGAGGCTGATCGTCCAGCGTCCCGGTCCAGGGTTCGGCGGCGACCGGCGCCTCGACCTGCGCCAGATAGGTTACCTCACCGCCGGGCGGCTGTTCGTGTTCGGCCTCCAGCAGCCGCAGGATCGTCACCGCGATCCCGTAATGGGTGCGCGCCGCCTCGACCACGGGGCCGATATCCTGCCACCACGGCGTGGAGACCGCTATCGCCGGTAGGGCGCCGACGACCGCGCCGTCCGGCGTCACCAGGACCAGCCGGGCGGTTCGCTCAGGCGGGGCCATCCTTGGCCTGGCGGCCGTGGACCTACTGGCCCAAGCCCAACGTCGGCAGGACAGCGGCTTCCTGGGCGGCGTATTG
>PMOM01000191.1:10568-17004 GCA_003161535.1 Caulobacteraceae bacterium
TCCACCACATAGGAGAAGTGGTACAGCCACGAGGGGTTGCGGGACGCTTTGCCAGCGATCCAGTGGGCCGGGGCGCCCATGAAGCCATCGGTGAACAGGGCCCGCGCCTTATCCTCGTCGGTGAGCTGGTCGGCGTAGGCGGCCAGGAGCGCGGGCGTCGCCATGCCGATCACGGCGGCGGGCGGGGCGTTGAAGGTCTTCATCAGCGACGCTTCATAGCTGTTGGAGCCGATCATCAGGGGCACGTGGAAGACGTGGCCATAGGCGAAGGCCTGGCTCGGCGATTCCATCATGAGGCGTCCGTCGACGGCGGGGCCGGCCTGGAAGGGCGGCAGGGCGAGCAGGGCCTCCACCGGAATGGCGCGTAGGCGCTCGGCGGTGGCGTCGGCCGGAGCGCCGGCCTGCAGGGCCAGAGCCACGCCCTGGGCTTCGCGCTTGGCCAGGGTGACCGGGGGCGACCAGCCGCCGCCCGATTCAACGATGGCCTTGGCGAAGAGGCCCGCCGCCGAAGGCGTCGCCATCAGCGTCAGGGTGTCTCCGCCGCCCGCCGATTCGCCAAACAGCGTCACATTGGCCGGATCGCCACCGAAGGCGGCGATGTTGCGCTTGACCCACTGCAGCGCGGCGATCTGGTCCATGATCCCGTAGGAGACCAGTGGCTCGTCCGGTCCGGCGGCCTTGGTCAGGGCCGGATGGGCGAAGAAGCCCAAGGCGCCGAGGCGATAGTTGATGGAGACCAGGATGACGCCATCGCGGACGAAGGCCGAGCCATCGTAGGCCCCTAGCGATCCGGCCCCAGCGGTGTTGCCTCCGCCATGCAGCCACACCATCACCGGCGCCCGACTCGCGCCTCTGGGCGTCCAGACATTGAGGAACAGGCAGTCCTCGCTGCTGGCCCCGCTGGCGCCGCCCTCGTTGGGAAGGCCATTGGCGTTGAGCTTCTGCGGACAGATGGGGCCATAGGCTTGTGCGTTGCGCTCGCCGGTCCAGGCGGCGGATCTTCGCGGCGGCGCCCAGCGCAGGGAAGCCACCGGCGCGGCGGCGTAGGGCACACCCTTGAAGGAGATCACATCGCCGCTGGCCGAACCGACCAGGACGCCCGAATCGATGGCGACCTTCACCGGTTCGGCGGCCGCCGGCAGGCCCGCTGTCAATGCCCCGGCCACGAGACCAAACGTGGCCGCCAAGGCCGCTCGCAGGGTTAGCTTCATGATCGTCGTTCCCGCCCCGGAGTGATTGGCCGCGCGTTGCGAGCGCGGCGGCGCACCATCGGACAGGCGCGCCGGCATGGTCAAGTCCGCGCGGTCCATCGCCGGAACACCAGCGACGTGTTCAAACCGCCGAAGGCGAAGGCGTTGAGCAGCATGCAATCGGCGGTGATCGGCCGCGCGGCGTCCAGCACCAGATCAAGGTCGCACTCCGGATCGGGACCTTGCCAGCCGAGGATCGGCGGGGCGAGACCCTCGCGCAAGGCCATCAGGGCAATGACTCCCTGCAGGGCGGTGGAAGCGCCGATCAGGTGGCCGTGAGCGCTCTTGGTGGCGATCACCGGGTGGGCCTTGGCGCGGGCGCCGAACACCGCATGGATAGCGGCGGCTTCGTTCTTGTCGTTGAGGGGCGTGCCGGTGCCATGAGCGGAAATGAGGATTTGCTCGCCATCATCGATGCCGGCCTGGTTGCGCGCCGCCGTCATCGCCGAGACTGCGCCCTCCAGGCTGGGCTGGGTCCAGTGGAAGGCGTCGGAGGAGAGCCCCACGCCGGTCAGCTCGGCCAGGACGGGCGCGCCGCGTTTGTTGGCGTGCTCGGCGGCTTCGAGAACCAGAGCCGCGCCGCCTTCACCGATGGCCATGCCGTCGCGCCCGGCCGAGAACGGGCGGCAAGCGGTGGGGCTCATGGCCTGCAAACCCTCCCAGGCGCGCAGGCAGGCGGGGGTGGCGATCGCCTCGCTTCCCCCCGTCAGAGCGACATCGACGGCGCCCGAGGTGATCAGGCTCGCGCCCTGGGCGATGGCGTGACCGGAGGAGGAACAGGCGCTGGAAACGGCGAACACCGGCCCCTTGACGCCGAACTCCATGGCCACGGCGCTCACCGGCGCGCTGACCATCACCTTGGGCACGCTCATGGGGTGCTGGCGGGCGGCCCTCTGGCCGTAGAAGCGTTCATAGCCGCGTTCGAGGGTATGGATGCCGGCGAAGCCGTGGCCGAACACCACCGCCGTGCGGCGCTCCAGAGCCGGCGCGCCGATCAGCCCGGCCTGGGCGAGGGCTTCGTGGGCCACGGTGAGCGCGAAAACCGCGAAGGGATCCAGCGAATGGCCAATACGGCGACCGAGCGCCTCTTCCAGAGGCGCGATGACATCACCCTCGATCAGGGCGGCCAGCGTGGTGTGGGCCGGCGGGCCGTGGGCGCCGGGGTTGAAAAGGTGCGGCGCGATGGCTCCGCGGCCGTCCCTGGCCGCGCTCCAGGTGTCCGCCACGCCGTGGCCCAGCCCGCACACCGCTCCCAGGCCGGTGACGACGATGCGCCGGGAGCCGTCCATCACTGGCCTAGGACCGTTGCTTTTCGATCGCCGCTTCGAAGGTATCNNTTCTCTTCGACGGCGAAGACGACGCTGACCACATCGACGCTGTCGAGGCCGACATCGGCCAGGGTGGCGACGCGGTTGAGCCTGGCGCGGTCGATCAAGGCCTCCTCGGCGATGAGGTCCATGAGTTCGTCGTCCAAGCTGGCCATCGAAAATCTCGTCTCGCCGATATAGCGGCAATATCTATAGAGGCCCGCGCCGCCGACTAATAGCGCCTCTGCCTCATTCCTAGCGCGGCAGATAGGTCCGCAGCACGTCCTCGATGATGCGCTCAAGCTGGGCAAGGGTGTTGCAGGGCTTGGCGACAGTGCAAAAGCGGCGGTAGGCGTCCATCTGTGAATCGCCCTGGCCCCAATAGGTCTCCGGCTCGGGGTTGAGCCAAATGACCGCCCGGGCCCGCTCGGTGATCACGCGCATCAGATCCAGGCGCGGATTGGCATAGTTGGAGCGGCCGTCGCCAAGAATGATGACGGTGGTGCGGCGGTCGAGCTTGGCGCCCTGGGATTCGCAGAAATCCGCCAGGGCGCGGCCATAGTCGGTGGGGCGAAAGCCGACGCGCCCCAGGATCAGGGTGATGGCGTCATCGACCTTCTCGTCGTCGAGCAGATCATTGACGCCCACGAGTCGGTCGGAAAAGGCGAAGGCGTCCAGCCGCTCGACCACTTCATTGAGGCTGAACAGAAAGAGAAGCAGGAATTGCGCCGCCGCCGCCACCGAGCGGGAGACGTCGCAGAGGACGGCGATTTTGGGCTTGTGAAGGGTGACCGCTTTCCAGGCGACGTCGAAGGGAACCCCGCCGTAGCCCATGCTCCGCCGGATGGTCTTGCGCACGTCCAGGCGGCCCTTCTTGGCCCGGTGGCGTTTGCGTGCGTAACGGCTGGCCAAGCGCCGCGCCATGCGGCGCACCAGCGCCTCCATCGCGCGGAAGTCCTGCGGCTCGACGGCGGTCAGTTTCTGCTCGGCCAAGAGGGCGTCTCGCATGCGCCGGCCACTTTCGCTGGCGTAGAGCAGGGCCTGACGCGCGACAAAGCTCGCCGCCTGGGCAAATAGCGCCTCGCGCCGCGCCGCCAGCCGCTCGGCCAGGGCCCCGTCCCGCGGTCCGCCGGCGGCGCGCAGGCCATGGATCATCGCCTCAAGATCGCGCAGGCCCATGTCGTCGAGGATGCGGCGTGTCAGCAGGCTTCGCTGGCTCATCAGGCGAATTTCGCCGGCCCCCACGCGCGCCGCCGAAGCCTCCATGGCCTGAGCCACCGCCGCGTCGTCGCCCGCCAGAAGCTGCTCGGCGAGCGCGGGCGTCCCGACCGGCGCGCCGCTCCGCTCCGATCGCGCCGCCTTCAAGGCGTCCCGGGCGAAGAAGGTGTCGAAGCAGGCCTCGAAGCGGATCACGTCCTCGGCGCTCTTGGCCAAGGTCACGCACAGGGCATCCTTGAGCAACACGCGATCGGCGTAGCCCACCCGCGCCGCCGCTTCATGGGCGTCCATGGCCTCGGCGGGAGAGACGCGCACGTCCTGGGCCCGCAAGGCTCGCAGAAAGTCACCCAGGACCTGCTGCATGAAGGCGGCGCTGCCCGGGGCGCTGCTCAGCCGGCCCGGGCCAGGAACTCAGGGATTCTGGGTTCCACGGCGACGATATCGGCTTCGAATTTCAAGAGAACATTGAGAGTCTCGCGCACCAGATCGCCATCGAGGGCGTGGGCGTGCAGCAAGATGAGGGCGCGAGCCCAATCCACGGTTTCGGAGATCGACGGCAGCTTGCGCAGGTCCAGGGTCCGCAGGGCCTGGACGAAGCCGACCAGCTCGCGGCGCAACCGCGCCTCTATGCCCGGGACGCGGGCGGCGACGATCCTCTCCTCCAGCCGCTGATCGGGCAGGGGAATGTGCAGATGCAGGCAGCGGCGCTTCAGGGCGTCGCCAAGGTCACGCACATTGTTGGACGTGAGGAACACCACCGGCGGGGTGGTCGCCCGGATCACGCCGATCTCCGGAATCGACACTTGGAAGGCCGACAGCATCTCCAGCAGGAAGGCCTCGAAGGCCTCGTCGCTCTTGTCGATTTCGTCGATCAGCAGGACGGCGCCGCCGGTCGCTCGCAGCGCGTTGAGCAGAGGACGCGGCTCCAAAAAGGGCTCGGAAAAGAACAGGTCCCCCGTCCCGTGCAGCCGCTCCATGGCCGTGGCCATGTCCGGCGCATCGGTGAGCGCGGCGCCCATGTGGTCCTTGAGGATCTGGGTGTAGAGAAGCTGCTTGCCGTACTTCCACTCATAAAGCGCCTTGGACTCGTCCAGGCCCTCGTAACACTGCAGCCGGATCAGCGGCAGCTCCAGCAGGGCGGCGGCGCACAGGGCCAACTCGGTCTTGCCCACCCCGGCGACCCCCTCCACCAGCACCGGCTTTTGCAGGTGGGCGGCCATGTAAAGGGCCGTGGCGATCCTGCGCGAGGCGATGTAGCCCACCGCCGCCAGGCCCTCGATGATGCTTTCCACGGAAGCCAGGGGTCCCGATGGCGCAAGCGGCGCGGAGGCGGTCATGGTCAAGGGCGGCGACTTTCTGTTCAGACCTTGGCTATATGCCTGTTGCGCCGCTTAGGGGAGACGTGACCGAATGGCCATCGACAACGACGTGCTCACCAGGCTCCCCGCCGAAACCCTGAAGACCATCACCCCGAAGATTCGCAATGGCGACCTGCTGCTCTGTTCGGCGACCGACCCATTCTCCCGCCTGATCGGTTGGAGCACCAAGAGCCCGTGGACCCATGTCGCCATCGCCTGGCGCTGGCCCGAGTTGCGACGGATCGTGGCCTTCGAATGCGTGCAGCGCATCGGCGTCCACGCGGTGAGCATGGAACGCTTCATCAGCCAGACCAGTAGCGGCGCGCATCCCTATCCCGGCAAGATCGTGCTGGCGCGTCACGACGACATCGCCGCCAAGAAGGATCTGACACCGATGGCCGATTTCGGCGTCGACGCCATGGGCGATCGCTTTTCGTCCGGAGAGATCCTCAAGATCGGCATCCGGGTCGTCGTCGGCCGCTTCGACCGGCACATGCCCAAGGCGCTGGGAGCGAAGGATGAGTTCATCTGCTCGGAATATGTCGACCGCTGTTACCGCAAGATCGGCATAAAGATCGGCTGGGACGGCCGCGGCTTCATCGCCCCGGCCGATTTCGCCCAGGACCCCAAGGTGCAAGCCGTAGGGCGGTTCAAGACGCGCTAGTCGGACGCGCGCGCGGGCGCTTCGACGCCCTTGCTCGCGGCGGCCCGTCGCCGATCGTTTTGCCGTAGATCCGATAGGTCTTGTAAATCCGCGCCCCGAAGCCCTCGAGGATGTGGCGCATGGGCATGTTGTCTTCCAATATCCAGGAATACTCGGCCTGTGTAATCCCCGCCTTGACCCCTTCGCGGCGTATGGCGTCGAGAATGACGAAGGGGGCGAAGATGCCGCGACGGTCGCGGGCGAACTTTCGCTTGACCCCCATCAAGGGCACGCGGCCGCGCTTCACGCCCTTGACCTTCAGGTGCCACAGCAGCTTGGCCCAGCCGAACGGCGCGAGCTTGCCGCCCAGGTCATGAATGGCGTCATTGAGGTTGGGCAGCAGGACGCCAAAGCCCGCCGCTTCGCCGTCGATCTCCACGAACCACACCAGCCGCGGATTGAGGATCAGGCGCAGGGACTCGCCAAGGTGTTTGGTTTCCGCCTCGGTGACCGGGGCGGCGCCCCAGTTTTCCGACCAGGCGTCGTTCAAGATGCCGACCAGGGTGCGGACCTCGTCATCGAAACGGTCCATCCGAACCGGCCGCAACACCATGCCGGGTGGCAGAGGTCGGCCCAGCCGCGCCTGGACGCCGGGGGTGA
>PMOM01000219.1 GCA_003161535.1 Caulobacteraceae bacterium
TCATGGCGACGCTTGGCTGAACCTTAGATGAACAATGTTACCTAGAGCGCGCCGACGGACCGCAGAGTGTCGATTTCGGTCGCGGAGAAGCCCCACGCGGCGAGGGCCAAGTCATTGTCCGCGCCGGTCGCCGGCGGCGGACCGGCGATGGCGCCGGGCGTGGCGGAGAATCTTGGCGCGGGCGCGGGCTGCATGACGCCATCGACCTCGACGAAGGTCTGGCGCGCGACATTGTGCGGATGCTTGGGGGCCTCGTCCAGGCTGAGCACCGGGGCAAAGCACACGTCTGTGGCGTCCATGATTTTGCACCATCCGTCGCGTGTTTTGGATCCGATCACTTCGGCCAGTCGTTCGCGCATCCCGGGCCACTGGCCCCGGTCCATCTGCGCCGTCCGGTCCGTGTCGGTGATGCCTGTCTTCTCCAGCAGCAGGGCGTAGAATTGCGGTTCGATGGAGGCGATCGATATCCACTCGCCGTCGGCGCACTGGTAGGTGTCATAGAAGTGGGCGCCGCCGTCCAGCAGATTGGCGCGCCGCGCCTCGCTCCAGGCTCCGGCTGCTCGAAAGCCGTAGAACATCGCCATCAGGGACGCCGCCCCGTCGCTCATGGCGCAGTCGATCACCTGTCCCTTACCGGTGGCGCGGGCATGGATCACCCCGGCCAGCAGTCCAAAGGCCAGATAAAGCGCGCCGCCCCCGAAGTCGCCGACCAGATTGAGCGGCGGGATCGGCTTGTCGGCCGTGCCGATGGCCCCCAGGGCGCCGCTGATGGCGATGTAGTTCATGTCGTGGCCCGCCGCCTGGGCGTAGGGGCCGCTCTGTCCCCAGCCGGTCATGCGGCCAAACACCAGCTTGGGGTTGCGCGCCAGGGCGACGTCGGGACCCAGGCCGAGTCTCTCCATGACGCCCGGTCGAAAGCCCTCGAAAACGGCGTCGGCGGCCTCCATCAGCTTGAGGCAGGCCTGCACGGCGGCGGGTGATTTGAGGTCTAAGGCCACCGACTTGCGACCGCGCGCCGTGACGTCCGTCTTACCTCGACTCGCCCCCGTCTTGCGGTCGATCCGCACCACGTCGGCGCCCAGGTCGCTGAGCAGCATGCCGCAAAAAGGCCCCGGTCCGATGCCGGCGAACTCGAGCACCTTGAGGCCCAGCAGCGGTCCTTGTCCCATGATCCGACATCCCGTTGAAAAGTGATGGCGCTTGCGGTGGCCAAGGGCCTTTCTTAGAACTCCCTTGCCGCATGGTCACGCAAACGGCGGTCAGAGGCGAGGGACGATGACTGCGCAAAGTCCATTTGGCGCCCTGAGCGCGCAGACCATCAGCCTGATCGTCAGCCTGGTCGTGGTCGTGGCAGTCCTCGTCGTGCGCAACAGCAAGCCGCGAGCCCTGCGCATCGAACGTCTTTGGATCCGGCCGGCCCTGTTCACGACCCTCGTGGCGGTGACCCTGGTCGCCGCACCGCCGCCGCTGACGACGGTCAACATTGCTCTGTTGGCGATAAGCGTGAGCGTCGGCGCGGGGCTTGGCTGGCTCCGCGGACGCTTCATGCGCATCGAGGTGAATCCGGATAGTCACGACCTTACCTCCCGGGCCTCGCCTCTCGGCATGATCTTCATCCTGGCCCTGCTGGTTGTCCGCATGGCCCTGCGCGGCGCCCTGACATCGTCCACGGGCATCGCCGGAGTCTCTGCCACCGCCGCCTATGACGCACTCATCTTGCTGGCTGGCGGGATGATGGCGACCCAGGGTCTGGAGATGTGGCTGCGGGCGCGTCGACTCCTGGCTGAAGCTCGGGCGGCGAAGGCGGAAGGCTCGACGGCCGCCCTTCGACCCGTCGCGCCGTAATCATTGGCAGCCAGGCCAACCGCCATGCGCGCCGCGGACCTCGCCGACCCCGCCCGACCAATCGAGGCCCTCGTCGCGGACATGGATCGCGACGGGTTTCTGCTTTTTCCCGGCCTGCTGAGCGCGGACCAACTAGCCGCCATCCGCGCTCAGCTTGACCCGGTGCTGGAGGCGACGCCACGTGGCCGCAACGAATTCGAGGGTTTCACCACCAAGCGCGTCTACGCCCTCCTCGCCCACGCCCCTGCGACGGAGATTCTGGTGGAGCATCCCCTGTTCTTGGCGCTGGCCGCGCGGCTGCTTGAAGCAAATTTCCTCCTCTCGGCCCACCTGGCGATTCAGATCTTCGACGGCGAGACGGCCCAGACCTGGCATTTTGACGACGGCTTTTACCGTCAACCGCTACCCCGCCCACCCAATGGGGTCAGCGCCGTGTGGTGCCTCGATGAGTTCACGCCCGAGAACGGCGCCACGGAACTGGTCCCCGGCAGCCACAAATGGGGCCAGAACCGCCCGCCAAACTTCGAGGTCGGCGCCGTCAAGGCCGTGGCGCCGGCCGGATCGCTCCTGGTGTTCGCCGGCAACCTTACCCACCGCGGCGGGGCCAATGTCGGCGCTCCGCCGAGGCTTGCGGTCACCACACAGTTCTGCCAGCCGTGGCTGCGTCAGCAGGAGAATATGATGATGGGCCTGGGCGCCGGCGCCAAGGCCTTCTCCCCCACCGTTCAGGCCCTGATCGGCTATTCGATCCATCCGCCGTTCCTGGGCCAGGTGAACGGCCAGCATCCCCTGCGCCTGATCGATGACGGCTTTGTCGGCTCAAGACGGCGCGGCGCGCCGCAACCGTTCGTCTAGGACAGCCAGCAAGGATTTCTATTCAGAGGCTAGACCGCGGCCTTCCTCGCCCGCGGAGCCTCCGCCTCCGTCCCGTCCGCGGCCTTTGCCAACCGCGCCAGTTCCTTGAGCACCCGCTCGGCCGCCGCCAGGCGCTGCTCGGGAGTTTCCCATTCGCCCTTGATGACCAATTTCTGGTCTGGCCGCAGACGCCAGACCGCCGCGTTCTTCTGGATGTAGGCCACCAGGCCGGTGGGGTTGGCGAAGTGGTCGCCGCGAAAGGCCACCACCGCGCCCTTGGGTCCGACATCGATCTTCGAAACATTAGCTTGACGGCACAAGCCTTTGATTGCGACTACTTTTAATAGTTGATCAGCCTCGGCGGGCAGTGGGCCGAAACGATCGATGAGTTCCGCCGCCAGAGCCTCGCGGTCGTCCGACCTTTCAGCGTCCGAGAGCCGGCGATACAGCGCCAGGCGGACGTTGAGATCCGGAACATAGGTTTCCGGGATGAGCACGGCGGCGCCGGTGTTGATCTGTGGCGACCAACCCCGGTCGGGGGCGGGATCGGAGAGCGAGTCCGCGGTCTTGAGTTCGGCCACGGCGTCCTCCAGCATCTGCTGGTAAAGCTCGACGCCGACTTCGCGGATATGCCCCGACTGCGCCTCGCCCAAAAGGTTGCCGCCGCCGCGGATATCCAGGTCGTGGCTGGCAAGCTGGAAGCCGGCGCCCAAGCTGTCGAGAGACTGCAGCACATTCAGACGTTTTTCCGCCGCCAGAGTGATCGGCTTTTCGAAAGGCGTTGTCAGATAGGCGTAGGCGCGCGCCTTGGCGCGGCCGACCCGGCCGCGAAGCTGGTAAAGCTGCGAGAGACCAAACATGTCGGCGCGGTGCACGATGAGAGTGTTGGCGGTGGGGATATCCAGCCCCGATTCGACGATGGAGGTGGACAGCAGGACGTCGTAGCGGCCGTCGTAGAAGGCGCTCATCACATCCTCCAGGCGGGTGGGAGCCAGCTGTCCGTGGCCGACCACGAACTTCACTTCCGGAACCTGCTCGCGCAGGAAAATCTCAAGATCAGGCAGATCGCGGACCCTGGGCGCGACATAGTAAACTTGGCCACCGCGATATTTCTCCCGCAGCAGGGCTTCGCGGATGGAGACCGGGTCCCACGGGGTGATGTAGGTGCGCACGGCTAGGCGATCCACTGGCGGCGTGGCGATGATCGACATCTCGCGAATGCCCGACAGCGCCATCTGCAGGGTGCGCGGGATGGGCGTGGCGGTCAGGGTCATGACATGGACCTCGGCGCGCAGGGCCTTCAGGGCTTCCTTGTGCTTGACGCCGAAGTGCTGCTCTTCATCGACGATAACCAAACCCAGATCGTTGAAGGCCACCTGTTTGGACAAGATCGCGTGGGTGCCGATGGCGATCTCTATTTCTCCCTTGGCGAGTCCGGCGCGGGTCTGGGCCGCCTCGGCCGTCGGAACCAGGCGCGAGAGGCGCGAAACCCTGACTGGCCAACCCTGGAAGCGTTCGCAAAAGGTGGTGAAGTGCTGGCGGGCCAGAAGGGTGGTGGGGCAGACCAGCGCCACCTGCCGTCCGCTCATCGCCATCACGAAGGCGGCGCGAAGTGCGACCTCGGTCTTGCCGAACCCTACGTCGCCGCAGATCAACCGGTCCATGGGTCTGCCCGAGCCCAGGTCGTTCAGAACATCGTTGATGGCGGCGAGCTGATCGTCGGTCTCCTCATAGGGAAAGCGGGCGCAGAACTCGTCGAACAGGCCGTGCGGCGGATCCACCTCCTCCACCTCGCGGGTGGCGCGGGCCGCGGCGATGGCGATCAGGCCCTGCGCCATCTCGCGCAGACGCTCCTTGGCCTTGGACTTGCGCGCCTGCCAGGCGGCCCCGCCCAGGCGATCGAGCGTCACGCCCTCGCTCTCGGCCCCGTAACGGGTGAGAAGGTCGATGTTTTCCACCGGCAGATAGAGCTTGGACTCGGCGGCGTAGTGCAG
>PMOM01000253.1 GCA_003161535.1 Caulobacteraceae bacterium
CACTTCCACTCCTCGACGACGTCCGGGTCCGCTTGCTTGATGAGAGCGCGCATTCTGGCGAGGGTTTCCCCGCGCCAATCCCCCAGTTCGGCGATCCTCTGGGAGATCAGCTCCGATGCCGACGGACCCTGGCTCGCGCCTGACTTTTTCATGGTCTCATCCTAGGGGTTACAGGGGATAACCGCTCACGCCATGAGCGCCTTGGCATCTTGCCAGACGCGACGCACAACCTCATCCGCCGGATCTGCGCGCGCCATCGCCGCGGACTGCCCGGCCCAGACTTGCATGCGGTGGATATCGCCTGTCTTGCCGCCATTTTCGCGCAGAGCCGATGTCAATCCGCGCTGTACCGGGTAAGGAGCGGGAGCCGGTGCGCCACGCGCGGTGGCCGCGCGCACATAGTCCGTCGCAATGCTCCGACCAGCCCGACCACTGAAGACCCGGCTCACGATCGTACCTTCCGGCGGCGTGACCGCGAGCGCCTCGGCCCAAGCTGGATGGGTTTTTGCCTCCGGGCAGCGCAAGAAACCAGTGCCAATCTGCGCGGCGCTCGCTCCGAGCAGCAATGCCGCGGCGACACCCCGGCCATCGGCGATGCCGCCGGTAGCGACGACAGGTATGGCCACGGCGTCGACGACAGCAGGCAACAGGGCAAAGAGCCCGACCATTTCGCGCTCCGCGCGAGCGGCTTCGAAGCAGCCGCGATGGCCGCCAGCCTCCATGCCCTGCGCAACGATAACATCGGCGCCCGCGGTTTCGGCCGCGCGGGCCTCCGCGACGGTGGAGATGTTGGCGAACCACGCGATATTCCGCGCCTTAAGCCGTGAGACGAACTCAGGCGGGTAGAGTCCCATGACAGAGGACACGATTGGAGGCGCGGCGTTCAGCAACGCCTCACACTGAGCATTGAAGTCCGGTGGCGTGGCGTCCCCAGCGTCGATCAGCGCTTCGGGGCCCCATTGAGCCAGAAATGTGCGGATTTCTTCCTCATGTTCCCGATCGCGCGCCGGCGGCGGATCGGGCGCCCACAAATTGAGCTGAAAGGCGCCGCCGCTGTCGGCGCGTACCTGTTCGGCCCAATTCAGAATGGCTTTCGGTTGCATCAATAGCGCCCCGCACGCTCCGAGGCCGCCCGCCTTCGCGACAGCTATGGAGAGCGATGGCGGGGAGGCGCCCGCCATCGGCGCCAACAGGATTGGCAAGCTCAGCCCGAACCGCTCGCAGAAGGCCTGGGCACGGATAAGAGCGGGATGCATCTTGGTCATGCGCAGAAGCTGCGCCCTCCCTTCCGCTATTTCAAACGAGCGTATCCGATTAATGCCATCACTTCGGAGATAGGGGCACTGGGAATCGGTATGCGCCATGGACGCGACGGAGACCCGTTTGAGGTATAGGCCGGTTGTCGCGGTCTGGCGCGTCATGCGGTTCGATGCACCGCGGCTGCGTTTGCCAATCGTCGAGCGAGATGTCCTTCGGAAGACGGGCGACAGGAACTCCTGTCCCCATTTTTCGGCGCGGTTCCCCACGCTATCTCTAATCCGAGGATGCGTCGAAGGCGGGGTGGAAACGGACTTCTCCCTTCGGCGGCGAACCCTCCAGAATGATGCGCTGGAAATAGACCGGCGGCGCGGCGCCATAATGGAGGTCCGGGTCGGCCTCGAAACCGAAGCGACCGTAGTAGGCGGGCGCGCCAAGAACCACGCAGCCCGCGGCCATTGCGGATTTGAGCCGCCGCAGGCCCTCGCGGATGAGCGCCTGACCGATGCCGCTACGCTGCCGGTCGGGCCTCACCGAGACCGGCCCGAGACCATACCAATCGCCCAGTGCTCCGGCGATCTGGACCGGTGAAAAAGCGGCATGGCCGACAATGACGCCTTCCTCGATGGCGACGAGCGAAAGGGTCAGCGCTCCCGCCGCCCTCAAGGCGTCGATGATCCTGGCCTCGGTCTGACTGCTGTGAGGCATGTCTCTGAACGCCGCCTCCGTAAGAGCACGGATCGCGGCGGCGTCTTCGGGACGCTCTGACGTGATGTGCATGGTGAAGAGCCTTTGCGAGGAACGGCGGCGGACACGCGTGTGTGTCCCGATTTCCGCAGCTAAATGTTGAAACCTCCGGTGGCTTCGAGCCGCTGGCCGGTAAGCCACCGGGCGTCGTCGCTGCAGAGCAGGCTCACCAGGCCGCCAATGTCGTGAGGCTCGGCGAGGCGGCCCATCGCCGTCTGCGCGACGACCATCTCCTGAAGCATCGGATTGTTGCGGATGGCGCCGCCGGCGAAGTCGGTCGCCACTCCACCCGGGGCGAGCGTGTTGGAGCGTATGCCGCGCGCGCCATACTCCTTGGCCACGTAGCGCGAGAACACCTCGATCGCACCTTTGCAGGCGGCGTACAGGCCATAGCCCGGCACGCAGTAGCGATCGGCGGCGGCGGTGATGAAGACGACGCCGCCGCCATCGTTCATCATCCGCAACGCCTTTTGCGTCAGGAACAGCACGCCCTTGAAGTGCACGTTCGCGAAGGTGTCGAAGTCCGTCTCCGTCAGCTGGTCGATCGGCATGGCCTTGCCGATGCCGGCGTTGTTGACCAAAAAATCGATGCGCTGGGCGCCGCCGAAGGCGCCCTCCAGGACACCCTTGAGACGATCGATGAAGCCATCGATGGCCGCAATATCCGTTAAGTCGAAACGCAGGGCCGCCGCCCGCACTCCCAGCCCGCGAACTTCGTCCGCCACGGCCTCGCCTTCCGCCTGGTTGGAGTTGAACGTCAGCACGACATCCATGCCCGCCTTGGCCAGGGAAAGGGCCATGTCCTTGCCCAGCCCCCGGTTGCCGCCGGTAACCAGCGCGATTTTCCTCGTCTCGTCGGAAGCCATGTCGCTGCTATTCCCGGATCGGCGCGAACGGATCCTTCAGCCTGACGCCCGTATGGGCGAAGTCGGCCAGATTGCGAGTCACGACCGTCAGGTCGTTCACCAGAGCGATGGCCGCGATCTGCTTGTCCAGTGCGTGTTCGGCGCGCGGAACTCTCAAGCGACCCCAAACCTGCGCCGCATCCCCGTCGAAGGCCAGGATGTTGTCGCCATAGTCCGCCAGGACCATGGTGAGCCAGGCTTCGAGAATCTCGGCCTGATCGGCGTCGCCGCGATGCCGGATAAGTTCAACGCCCCGGCGCAGTTCGCCCACCGAAATGGTCGACAGAAACGCCGCTTCACCGCCAACGCGCAGGCTTTCGAAGAAGTCGATGACGCCCCGATTGGCCTTGGCTCCTTTCCGCGCCTCGCTGACCACATTTGTATCAATCAAATACACCGCTGGCCCCCGCGCCAACCGACTCGCGTTCGAAATCAGCGTCCACGCCGACGTCCGGCATGGCTGCCATCACCTCGGCGAAACTGCGTCGGCGGGGGCGCGCGAGCGCCGCGACGAGGATTTCGCGGTGTTCGGCCTCCGTGCTTCGGCCATGCGCGCCGGCCCGCTCCTTGAGCGCCCGCACCACGTCTTCAGCGAGTCCTCGGACAAGTAGGTCGGCCATTCCTAGGTCTCCAGCATGCAATGATAGCTATGATATCACTTTCGTCGCGGATCGCCAGCGGGAACGAGCGGGAACGCGGGGACAGGAGCAACAGTCCCTCGATGATACCAGCCTGTCGTGAAGGCAAATCCGCAGGCGGGGAAAATTGCTCCTGTCGGCCTATTGCCCACGAATTTGGTAAGGTGTCGCCGTAACTCCAACGGAGGAAAGCCATGACTGATCGTGTGATGTCGCTCGCGGGCAAGAGAGTGGTGGCGATCGGCGGCTCGTCGGGCATCGGCTTTGCCATCGCCAGGCTCGCCCGCGAACTGGAGGCGGAGGTGGTGATCGCCTCCAGCGACCCGGCCAAGGTGGAAGCGGCCGTGGCCCGCCTGCCCGGCGCGCGGGGCGAAGTGGTCGACGTGCGCGACGAGGGATCCGTGGCCGCCTTCTTCGAACGCCTGGGGGGCCTCGACCACCTCACCCTCACCTCGGGCGATTGGCGCGGCTCGATGTTCACCGCCACGCGCGACATTGACCTCGCGCAGGCCCAGGCGCGGCTCCAGGTGCGCCTGTGGGGCGCGGTCGCGGCCATCAAGCACGCCAGCGGCGTGATCGCGCCGCACGGTTCGATCACCCTCACCAGCGGGATGCTCGCCCATCGTCCCCAGAAGGGCGGCGCCCTGGCCGCCATGGGCGGCGGCGCGACCGAGTATCTCGCCAGGGCCCTGGCCGTGGATCTCGCCCCGGTGCGGGTGAACGTGGTCGTCCCCGGCCTGATCCTCACCGAGCCGGTGCTGCGGATGCCGCAGGAGATGCGCACGTCCTTCACCGCCCGCCTCCCCATCCCCCGCGCCGCGACCCCCGAAGAGGCCGCCATGGCCTACATCGGCGCCATGCTGAACGGCTATGTGACGGGACA
>PMOM01000230.1 GCA_003161535.1 Caulobacteraceae bacterium
ACGGCATCATCTGCACCGGCGAATCCTACAAGAAGGTCGTCAAGCTGACCTTTGCCAAAGGCGCCTCCCTGGAAGATCCGGCCCGCCTCTTCAATTCGAGTCTCGACGGCAACGTTCGCCGCGCGATCGACATCCACGAAGGAGGAGTCGTTGACGAGTCCGCCTTCAAGGCGCTCGTTCGCCAAGCCGTCGCCCTCAACGGTTCGGCCAAGTCGAAACCTTCGAAGAAGGCCAAGTCCTAGCCCCTTTCCCCGCGAAAGCGGGGAGCCAGCGCAAGGACTCTGTTCTGGGCTCTGCCGACGCCCATGCGAAAAAGCCTGGGTCCCCGCTTTCGCGAGGAAAAACGGAGTGGGTGGGTCAACTTGACGCCGACGCTCCCTAAAGCACCCCCCGCAGCAAATTCCCCCTCCGGATATCCCTTCCCCTCGCCGGCAAGGTCACGAAATCCCCGTCGCGCCCGACCTGCACCGTGCCGGAAAAGATCTGGCGCGAGCGCCCCAGGTACGGTCCGTCCAGGGCGCTGAACGGCAACGGCGGGATCACATGGGTGAAGAGCAGCATGCGCACATGCGCCCGCGCCGCGATGCCGGCCGCCTGTTCGGGGGTGGTGTGATAGGAAAGGATGTCGTGAAGTATGGCCGCGGCATTGGCGCGGCCATGGCGCAGGGCGGCCTCGCGCTGCTTGGCGACCAGGTTTGGGGCCAGGGCCTCGTGCACCAGCAGGTCGGCGCCCCCGGCCTCCGCTTCCACGCGGGGCGAGGCGGAGGTGTCGCCGCTGATCACCGCCCGGCGGCCCTTGTAGATGAAAAGATAGCCCACCGCCGGCCGCACCGGCCCGTGGTCCACCGGAAAGGCGATCACTTTGAGGCCACCGTCGTCGATCACCGTCACGTCGGGCCCGCTGCGGCTGATGGCGAAGGGGTGGACCGTGGCCCCGAAGCCGGAGGGCGGCATCACCTTGGGGCCGTGGTGGGCGATGCGATAGTCGCGGTCCTGGCCATAGGCCTGCTGGAATCCGGCCACCACGACCTCGACGCCGCTGGGGCCATAAACGGGCAGGGGAGCGGTGGCCGCGCCGCCGCCCCAATGCTGCAGCATCAGCTCGCCCACCTCGGCGATATGGTCGGAGTGGAAATGGGTGATCAGCAACCCCGCCACCTTGGCCGGCGGCAGACGCATCAGCTGCAGGTTCTTGACGCTGCCGGGCCCCACGTCGACGACGAAGAGGCGCCCTCCGGCCACCACCGCCGCGCACGGCCCGGCCCGGGTGGGATCGGGCAGAGGCGAGCCGGAGCCGCACAGCGCCACGGTGAGGCCGTCGGGCAGGGCGGCGATGCGGTCGGGGCCGAGCGCCCGGTCATAGGCCCGGGCCATGATCGCCTCGGCGATCGGCCCCCTGGCCAGCCAGGCGCAAAGGCCCGCCGCCAGAACCAGCGCCAGCGCGCCCAGCATCCATCGGCGCCCCGCGCGGACCATGGCTTTCCCCCCGCCGCGCCTTGACCGCGCGATCGGCCGACATCATGGGTTGCGTCGTCGCCGGGGGCAACCGGCGCGAAGCGGGATGAAGCGGGCGTCGCCATGACCCTCCACTACGATCTCTACTGGTCGTTCCGCTCGCCCTATTCGTATCTCATCACCCCGCGCCTGGTGGCCCTGGAGCGAGACTTCGACGTCACCGGGCGCATCCGCCCGGTCTATCCCCTGGCCGTGCGCACCCCGGAATTCTTCGAGGGCCGCGATCCCTTGTGGTTCAGCTATCTGATGATGGACATCGGTCGCGAGGCGGCCTTCCTGGGGCTTCCCATCCGCTGGCCCCGGCCCGATCCGGTCTATATGGACAGGGCCACGCGCACCTATCCGGCCGAGCAGCCTCACATTCATCGCCTCACCCACCTGGGCGTGGCGGCGGCCGAGCAGGGGCGGGGCCTGGCCTTCCTCGCCGAGGTCAGCGCCCTGATCTGGAGCGGCGAGGTCGATGACTGGCATGAGGGCGACCACCTCGCCGCCGCGGCGTCTCGCGCGGGCCTCGACGCGCCGGCCCTGCTGGCCGCGGCCGAGCGCGAGGCGGACCGCCTGCGCGCCGTCGTCGAGGAGAGCCAGGCCGAGCAGCGCCGCGCCGGCCACTACGGCGTCCCGATGATCGTCTTCGGCGGCGAACCCTTCTTCGGCCAGGATCGCTTTGACCAGTTCAAGTGGCGGCTCAAGGCCGCCGGCCTCGCGCGCCGGGCGGACGGCCGGCCATGATCGAGTTCTTCTTCGACTGCTCCAGTCCGTGGACCTATCTCGCCTTCCACAACATCCAGCCCCTGGCGGCCGAGTTCGGCACGGAGATCGTCTGGCGCCCCATCCTGGTCGGCGGTGTGTTCAACACCGTCAACCCCACCGTCTACGCCGGCCGCGCCGCCCCCGTGCCGGCCAAGGCGCGCTATATGTTGAAGGACCTCGCCGATTGGGCGCGTCTGGCCGGCCTCGCCATCAAGATGCCGCCCACCGTCTTTCCGGTGAACAGCGTCAAGGCCATGCGCGCCTGCCTGGTTCTCGAAAGCGAGGCAGAGCTCATCGCCTTCGCCCGCGCCGTCTTCGAGGCCTATTGGGGCGATGACCAGGATATCTCGCAAAACGAGGTCCTGACGGGCGTCTGCCGCCGCCTCGGCCTGGACGGCGCCCGCATCCTCGCCGCCAT
>PMOM01000153.1:0-11372 GCA_003161535.1 Caulobacteraceae bacterium
CGACATGGGGTGCGAATTCGCGGGGCCGATGGCGCGCCCACTCATGGCGCGCCGCTAGAGGTGCGGGTCATGGACAACGGCGCCGGTGTGCCTGGCCGACTTCGCGATTGCCTGTTCGAGCCCTTCGTCACCACCAAGGCTCACGGGGCGGGACTGGGTCTGGCGCTGGTCGCCAAACTGGTGGCCGGACACGGCGGCTTGATCGACTTCGAATCCGAACCTGGGCGCACGGTGTTTCGGGTCTTGCTTCCGGCCGCTCCGGCCTCCGCGCTCGAAAGGATCCCCTCGGGATGACCGCCCCCACCCAGAAAATCCTGATCGCCGACGACGACGCCGGAGTCCGCCTGGTGCTCTCCCAGGCATTCACGCGACTGGGCTATGAGGTGCGCGCCACCGGCAACGCGGCCACCCTGCTCAAATGGGTCACCGATGGCGACGGCGACTTGGTGATCACCGACGTGGTCATGCCCGACGAGAACGTATTCGAAGTGCTGCCACGCATCCGCAAACTGCGGCCCCGCCTACCGGTGATCGTGATGAGCGCCCAGAACACCCTGCTGACGGCCATCAGCGCCGCCGAGGTCGGCGTGTTTGACTACATGCCCAAGCCCTTTGACCTGGATGACATGGCGGCGGTGGCCAAGCGCGCGCTGGCCAGGCCCGCCGACAAGGAGGCGGTCAAGGCGCAGGTTTTGGCGCTGCGCGACGAACGACTGCCGCTGATCGGCCGCTCGGCCCCCATGCAGGAGGTCTATCGGACGATTTCGCGCCTAGTCGGGGCGGATTTGACCGTGTTGATCCTGGGAGAATCCGGATCGGGTAAGGAACTGGTGGCGCGCGCCCTGCACGATCTGGGTCGCCGCCGCGACGGCCGGTTCGTCGCCATCAACCTGGCCGCTATCCCGCGCGCCCGAGTGGACAGCGAACTCTTCGGCGCCGGCGAGAACGAGGTCGGCCGGCTGGTCGAGGCCGATGGGGGCACCTTGTTCCTCGATGAGATCGGCGACATGCCGCTCGACGCCCAGACCCGACTGCTGAGGGTCTTCGACGGCGCCGAACCGGCCATCAATCCCAAGACCGGGCGCAAGCCGGACGTTCGCGTCATCGCCGCCACCAATCGCGATTTACGCGCCCTGATCGTTCAAGGCCTCTTCCGCGAGGATCTGTATTTTCGTCTCAACGTGGCCCCTATCCGCGTGCCGCCCCTGCGCGAGCGCACCGAAGACATTCCCGAACTCGCCCGCGCCTTCCTGCTGCGCGCCAGCCGCGAGGGGCTGCCTTCCAAGACCATCGACCAAGGCGCCCTGGACCGGCTGAAGGCGCACCCCTGGCCGGGCAATGTGCGCGAACTGGAAAACCTCATCCGCCGCATCTGCGCTCTCTACGGCGAGGAGATGATCGGCGCGCGCATCGTCGAGCGCGAACTAAGCGAACCGATCCGCGGGGCCGCCCGAGAGGAGCCGGTCACCCTCTCGACCTTGGTCGAACGCAACCTGGCGTCATACTTCGCCGGCCAACCCGGAGGCGTGCCTCCGAACGGTCTCTACGACCGCATTCTGGCCGACATCGAACGCCCGCTCTTCCAGCTCACCTTGTCGGCCACGCGAGGCAATCAGATGCGGGCGGCGGAGGTGTTGGGGCTGAACAGGAACACTCTGCGCAAACGACTGAGCGACCTTGGCATTGAGCGGAAAGCCGCGAAGTGAGCGCCAGCGCCGTGGCGGCGAGTTCAACCGGCGCGGGCGTCCCCATCGTGGTCTTCGATGAGATCGATTCCACCAACGCCGAGGCGCGGCGTCGCGCGGAGGGCGGAGACGTGGGCCCAGTTTGGTTGACGGCTGGCCGACAGAGCGCTGGGCGGGGTCGTCGCGGGCGGAGCTGGGAGACCGGCGAGGGCAATCTGGCGGCCACCTATCTGTTCACCACGCCCAGACCGCCGGCGGAGGCGGCGCAGATTTCGTTCGTGGCGGCCCTGGCGGTGGCGGAACTGGCGAACGCCTTCGCGCCGCCGGGCCTCGTCAGCCTGAAGTGGCCGAACGATACTCTGCTGGCGGGACGCAAGGCCGCCGGCATCCTGGTCGAGTCGGGCCCTTTCTCCGCTGGCGGCCTGTGGGTCGCGGTGGGGATCGGGGTCAATCTGGCCCGAGCGCCGACGATGCTAACGGCTTCGGCCCCGGCGGCGACAGCTTTCGCCCAGCATATGCGCGGCCCACCACCAAAGCCGCTGGAGGCCCTCGACGTGCTGAGCCGGGCGCTGGAGCGCTGGCGCGGCGTCTGGGAGAGCGCCGGCTTCGCATCCATCGCCCAGGCGTGGACGGCCAGGGCGCATGGCCTGGGCGAGCGCTGCACGGCGCGTCTGTCCGCCGAAACCATCGAAGGAATCGCGGAAGGACTCGACGCGGACGGCGCGCTTCGGCTTAGAACAGCCGACGGATCGGTGCGCCGGATCACCGCCGGAGATGTGTTTTTCTAGAGGGACGAATACACTCGATGCTACTGGCCATCGAACAGGGCAACACCAATACGCTGTTCGCCGTACATGACGGCGCCGCGTGGATCGCCCAATGGCGGGCCGCCACCGAGGCGGCTCGCACGGCGGACGAATATGCGGTGTGGCTGGCGCAACTCCTGGGCATGGCTGGGTTGTCCATGAATGCGGTCGACGCCTGCATCGTCTCCAGCGTCGTTCCCCAGTCGATCTTCAACCTGCGCAACCTGGCGCGTCGGTACCTGAAGGTCGAGCCGATGATCATCGGCGAAAATGTCGATCTGGGCATCGAGCTGCGCATCCAAAAGCCTTCCGAAGCCGGAGCGGATCGCCTGGTTAACGCCATCGGAGCGCACATCACCTATCCTGGCGCGCTTCTGGTGGTCGATTCAGGCACGGCGACGACCTTCGACGTGGTGGCCAAGGACGGTGCGTTCGAAGGCGGCGCCATCGCGCCGGGGATCAATCTCTCCATGCAGGCCCTGCATGACGCGGCGGCGCGCCTGCCCAGGGTGGCGATCCGCAAGCCCGGCCATGTCATCGGCACCGACACCGTCGAGGCCATGCAGTCGGGAATCTACTGGGGCTATGTTTCGCTTATCGAAGGCCTGATCGGGCGCATCAAGGCCGAATTCGGCGCGCCGATGACGGTGGTCGCCACCGGCGGAGTCGCCTCGCTGTTCGAAGGCGCGACCGAGGCCATCGACCACTTCGACCATGACCTGACCATTCTGGGCCTTCTGGAAATCTTTCGACGCAATCCTCGGGGCCGAGCATGACGCGTCCGAAGGCGGCGTTCCCCCAGACCGCCGACGAACTGGTCTTCCTGCCCCTCGGCGGCTCCAACGAAATCGGGATGAATTTCAACCTCTACGGCTACGGACCGCCGGATGCCCGCCAATGGATCATCGTCGATCTGGGCATAACCTTCGGCGACCAGACGACACCGGGCGTTGAGGTTATTCTTCCTGATCCCACCTTCATCGAGGAGCATGCCAAGGACATTCTGGGCATTGTCCTAACTCACGCCCACGAGGACCACATCGGCGCGGTGGCCTGGCTGTGGCCACGTCTCAAGGCGCCTCTTTACGCGACCCCCTTCACGGCATTTCTGCTGCGGGAAAAGTTACGCGAGAAGGGGTTGCTGGACGAGGCCAAGATCACCGAGGTTCCCCTGAGCGGAACTTTCCGACTTGGGCCCTTCGAGCTTACCCTGCTGACACTCACGCACTCCATTCCCGAACCCAACGGCGTGGCCATCCGCACGCCCCTGGGCACGGTGCTGCACACCGGCGACTGGAAGATCGATCCCGATCCCCTGACGGGCCCCGCCACCGACGAGGCGGCCATCCGGCGGCTCGGCGACGAAGGCGTCCTGGCCATGGTGTGCGATTCCACCAACGTATTCATCGATGGCGAGGCCGGTTCGGAAGCGCAGGTGCGCGCGACCCTCAACGCCTTGATCGGCCAACTCAAGGGCAAGGTCGCCGCCGCCTGTTTCGCATCCAACGTGGCGCGCATGGACAGCATCATCCGCGCCGCCGAGGCCAACGGCCGGCGGGTGTGTCTGGTCGGCCGTTCAATGATCCGCATGTCGCAGGCGGCGCGGTCGGTGGGCCTGCTGGAAGGCGTCGCTCCGTTCCTCTCCGATGGCGAGGCGAAGCATTTTCCGGGCGACAAGATCCTCTATCTGTGCACCGGCAGCCAGGGCGAGCCGCGCGCCGCCCTGGCGAGGATGGCCGACGGAAGTCACCCACACGTCAAGCTTGGCAAGGGAGACGCCTGCGTCTTTTCCTCTCGGATCATCCCGGGCAATGAGATTCCCATTCGAAACCTGCAGAACAAGCTCGCCGACCTGGGCGTGCGCCTCTACACCGAGCGCGATCACCCCGGCATCCATGTTTCCGGCCATCCCTGTCGCGACGAGCTCAAGCGCATGTATCAGTGGGCGAGGCCGCGGATCGCGGTGCCGACGCACGGCGAGCGGCGCCATCTCCTGGAGCACGCGGCCCTGGCGCTCGACCTGCAGGTCTCCCAGGCCATCGCCCCGCGCAACGGCGACATGGTCCGCCTGGCGCCGGGCGCAGCGCAGGTCATCGACGAGGTTCCCGCCGGCAGACTCTACGTCGACGCCGGCGTCGTCACGCCCGAGAACGGCGACGCCTTGCGCGAGCGCCGTCACGCGGCCAGCAACGGCGTCCTGACTGTCAGCGTGGTTCTGGACGGGAGAAACGCCGTGGCATCGGGTCCTCTGGTGCGCTCGCTGGGCCTGCCCGGCGACGAGGACTACCGGCTTGAAGAAGCCCTAGACGACCTGGCGGGGGAGGCGAGGGAGGCGCTGCAACGTCTCTCGGCCGACGATCGCGACGACGATGGCGCCGTCGAATCCACGCTCTCCCGCGCGGTCAAGAAGGCGGCGTTCCGCATCTGGAGTCGCCGTCCGGTGGTGGAGACGACGGTTTTAAGAGTTTAGGGTGGGGACTCAGGAGCCGTCATGATCGGAAAGCTGAACCACGTCGGGATCGCCACGCCGTCCATCGAAGAATCGTGGAAGCTCTACCGCGAGGTGCTGGGGGCGACATCGGTGACCGAAAAGCGCGCCTTGCCCGATCAGGGCGTGTGGGTGTCGTTCGTCAATCTGCCCAATGCGCAGATCGAACTGATCGAGCCCCATGGCGACAATTCGCCTATCCACGGCTTCCTGGCCAAGAATCCGCGCGGAGGCCAGCACCATGTCTGTTTCGAGGTCGCCGACATCATCGCCGCGCGAGACGACATGCGCGCCAAGGGTGCGCAGGTGCTGGGCACGGGAGAACCGCGCATCGGCGCTCACGGCGTACCGGTGATTTTCCTGCACCCAAAGGATACGGGCGGTGTGCTCATTGAACTTATGGAAACGCCGAAAGGCGGCCACTGACATGAGCCTCGCCACCGGCATCGCCATCTACCTGACCATCTGGTGGACCGCCCTGTTCGCCATCCTGCCGCTGGGCGTGCGCAGCCACGCGGAGGAGGGGATACCGGTTCCCGGAGGCGGCGATCCGTCTTCTCCGGTGAATCCGAACCTCAAACGCAAGTTCCTCACCACCACCTGGGTGGCGGCGATCGCCTTCGCGCTGCTCTGGCTGACCCTCCATTTCCATCTGGTGAAGCTGCCCAACCTCTGAGCGGACGTCCCGGCGGCTTTCCCTTGGCGCATGGCAAGCCTATTGCCGCCTTCCGCTCACTCTCTCGCGAAAGCCGACCATGCGCCTGTCGCGCTACTTTCTGCCTGTTCTCAAGCAGACACCCGCCGAGGCGCAGATCACCTCGCACCGGCTGATGCTGCGCGCCGGCATGCTGCGTCAGGAGGCGGCCGGCATCTACGCCTGGCTGCCGCTGGGCCACCGGGTGCTCAAGAAAGTCGAGCAGATCGTGCGCGAGGAGATGGACCGCGCCGGCGCCATTGAGCTTTTGATGCCGACGCTGCAATTGGCCGACCTTTGGCGCGAGAGCGGGAGATACGAGGCCTACGGCGCCGAGATGCTTCGCATCACCGATCGGCATGAGCGGGAACTTCTCTATGGACCGACCAATGAAGAGATGATCGCCGAGATCTTCCGAGCCTATGTTCATTCTTACAAAGAGTTGCCGAAGAATCTTTATCACATTCAGTGGAAGTTCCGTGACGAGCAACGCCCCCGCTTCGGGGTCATGCGCGGGCGTGAGTTTCTGATGAAGGACGCCTATTCCTTCGACGTCGATGAGGAAAAAGGACGGGCTTCGTACAACCAGATGTTCGTCGCCTATCTGCGCCTGTTCGCGCGCATGGGCCTGAAGGCCATCCCCATGAAGGCTGAAAGCGGACCTATCGGCGGCGAGCTCAGCCACGAGTTCATCGTCCTGGCCCAGACCGGGGAATCGGCCGTGTTCCTGGACAAGCGGATGCTCGATCTGGCCGTCCCGGGTGAGGATGTCGACTATCGCGGCGACCTGTCGCCGATCATCGAGGCGTGGACACGCCTCTACGCCGCCACCGAGGACGTTCACGACGCCGATCGCTATGAACGGGAGACCGAGGCGGCCAACCGGGTGACCGCGCGGGGCATCGAAGTGGGTCAGACTTTCTTCTTCGGCGACAAATATTCCGTGCCCATGAAGGCGACGGTGAGCGGTCCCGATGGCGTGGATCGCCCGGTGCAGATGGGCAGTTATGGCGTGGGCGTCTCGCGCCTGGTGGGGGCGATCATCGAGGCCAGCCACGACGAGGCCGGCATCATCTGGCCCGAGCCCGTAGCCCCGTTCGGTGTTGGCATCATCAATCTGCGTGTCGGCGACGGCGCCTGTGACGAAGCCTGCGAGACCGCCTACGCCGCGCTCACCGCGGCGGGAAAGGAGCCCCTGCTGGACGACACCGACGAGCGGCCGGGCGGCAAATTCGCAGCCATGGATCTCATTGGCTTGCCCTGGCAGGTCATCGTCGGCCCCAGGGGGCTGACCGAGAGAATGGTGGAGCTCAAGCGACGGGCGAGCGGTGAGCGGCGGACCCTGCCTCTGGACGAGGCGCTGAAGGCGATTTGCGGGTGAGCCGATTGGCCGGCTTGGGGAGCGCCCGCCGCCATAGAGGGGAAAGGCGGCTTCTGGCGAGGCGAGAGGCGCCATGACGCGCCCATTCAGCGCTTGGGAGCGTTCCATCGCCGTGCGCTATCTGCTGACCAAGCGTCGCAATGGTGGTGTGGCGTTGATTTCCATCATTTCGTTCACCGCCATCGCCCTGGCGGTGGGGGCCCTGATCATCACCATGTCGATCATGAATGGGTTTCGCAGCGAGCTCTCGGCCAAGATCCTCGGCTTCAACGGCCACGCCTATGTTGTTGGCGGCGATATGACGCCGGACCAGCGGGCCGCCATGGTGGAGCGCATCCGCGCCGTGCCAGGCGTTGTCCAGGCGATGGCGGTGGTGGAGTCCCAGGCTCTGGTGCAAGGACCCACCGCGGCGGCCGGAGCGGTGGTGCGCGGTATCGCGCCCGACGATCTGCGCGCCACGCCAATCATCGCTGGCGCCATCAAATCCGGGTCGATGGCGGCCTTTGGGCGCGGCGAGGATGGCGGCGACGAGGTGCTGGTGGGCCAGAAGCTCGCCGACAGCCTGGGGCTGGTCGCCGGTGATCCGATCTCGATCATGTCGCCGACCGGCGGGGCGACGGCGTTCGGGACCCTGCCGCCGCGAAAGAGTTACGTGATCGGCGGCCTCTTTTCGGTGGGAATGAGCGAGTACGACCAGAGCTTCATCTACATGCCCCTGGCCCAGGCGCAGCTATTCTTCGGCCGCGACGCCGCCGTGGACTTCATTGAGGTGAAGTTGGACGATCCGGACAAGGCCCCGGCCCTCAAGGGCGCCCTGGCCGCCGCCGCGGGCCCAGGCTCGGTGGTCACCGACTGGACCGAGAAGAACCGCGCCTACTTCGGCGCCTTGCAAGTGGAGCGCAATGTCATGCGCTTCATCTTCATGTTCATCGTGGCCCTGGCCGCGCTCAACATCATTTCGGGCTTGGTGATGCTGGTGAAGAACAAGGGCCGCGACATCGCCATCCTGCGCACCATGGGGGCGGGGCAGGGGGCCATCTTGCGCATCTTCTTCATGTCGGGCGCTCTGATCGGTCTGGCCGGAACGCTGTTCGGTCTGGCCTTCGGCCTGCTGTTTTGCCTGAACATCGGGGCCATACAGACATTCATCGAGTGGGTGACGGGCGTGCAGGTGTTCAACGCGGACGTCTATTTCCTCGCTCATGTCCCCGCCAAGGTTGACTGGACCGAAGTCGCCCTGGTCTCGATTTGGTCGCTCCTGGCCGCCTTCACCTTCACCCTTTTGCCAGCGTGGCGGGCCTCGCGCCTCGATCCTGTCGAGGCCCTCCGCTATGAATGAGCCGGTTCTCGTCATCAAGGGTCTGCGGCGCGACTACATCACCGGCGAAGGCACGCTGGAGGTGCTCAAGGGCGCGGACCTGACCGTCGCCGCCGGCGAGATCGTCGGCCTGGTGGGACCGTCCGGATCCGGCAAGTCTTCCCTGTTGCACGCCGCGGGACTTCTCGAACATCCCACCGCCGGCATCATTGTCATCGCTGGCCAGGATTGTGGCGCATTGAACGATCGAGAGCGCACCCATATTCGTCTGAAGACGGTCGGGTTCATTTACCAATTCCATCACCTGTTGCCGGAACTTAGCGCTCTGGAGAATGTCGCTCTGCCGGCCCTGATCGCCGGGAGAAACGGACGCCAGGCCCGCGAACGGGCGCGCGCGCTTCTCTGCCAGCTTGGTCTCGCCGAGCGATTGCGCCATCAGCCCGCCCAGCTTTCCGGCGGCGAGCAGCAACGGGTGGCCGTGGCCCGAGCCTTGACCAACGAACCGCGTCTGCTGTTGGCGGATGAGCCCACCGGCAATCTCGACCCGGGCACATCCGAGTCGGTCTTCCAGAGTCTCCACGACCTGGTCCGCGCCACCGGCGTCGCCGCCCTCATCGCCACCCACAACCTGGAAATGGTTCGCCACATGGATCGGGTGCTGGCGCTGAAGGACGGGAGGTTGGTGGAGCGAGGATGACGCGGCGCCCGCCTCAGGATCCCCGGGCGGCGCCGATCACCTCGTCGGCGGGCCGGCCGGTGAGCTCGGCGAGGTGGTCGAACGATGCTTCAAAGGCGCCCAGACCCTGGGTGAGCGAGCGGATCTCGGCGATCAGGTCGTGGCGTTCGCTCTGCGGCAGATAGGCCTCGATTTCCTCCCATCCGGGCCAGCCATCGCGCGGCCCAAATCCGAGAATCTGCCCCCGGCGGGATGACAGGGCCGCATTGATGTGAGCGATGGCGGTGGAGGGCGCGAACACCCTCACGCGTTCGATGGGCTCCAGGAGGCGCGAGCCGCAGGCCTTCAGGCCCTCGTCGATGGCGATCTTGCCGGCGATGCGAAAGGCGAGCTCCGAAGAATCGACAGCGTGGAAGGCGCCGTCGAGCAGGGTGACCTCCAGGTCGACCACGGGGAAACCCAGCGGACCCTTGGCAAGACCGTCGCGCACCCCTTGCTCCACCGCCGGTATCCATTGGCGCGGCACCGCGCCGCCGGTGATCTTGCTAACGAAGGCAAAGCCCTCGCCGCGCGCCCGCGGCTTGATCTGGATGCTGACATCGGCGAACTGGCCATGGCCGCCGGTCTGTTTTTTGTGGCGTCCGCGCTGCGAGGCGCCGGCACGGATGGATTCGCGATAGGGAGTCATCGGCCGGGCGGCGGTGATCTCGACCCCGTAGCGGCGTTTTAGGCGCTCAAGCGCCAAGCGCACGTGGCCTTCACCCTGACCGGCGATCAGCACCTGATGGCTTTCGGCATCATGGGTCAGCGTCAGGCCCGGATCTTCTTCGAGCAATCGGGTCAAGGCGCTGGAGAGGCGTACGTCATCCTTGCGGTTGGCCGCGCCGATAGCCAGGGCGAAGAGCGGCGGGCGCACCGGNNCCAATGGCCGCCACTTCGCCCACGTCGGCGGCGCTGATCTTCTTGAGCGCCGCGCCCTGCACGGAGAAGAGACCTCCGACCCGGCCGTGTTCGCCGCCCGGCAAGGTCAGTTCCGCGCCGTCGGCCAGCCGCGATCCGAACACCCGCGCATAGGCGAGCTTGCCGGCCTGCCCGGCCCAGGCGGTCTTGATTACCACCGCGCCGGGCCGCTCCATGCCCAGACGCTCGGCGGCATTATGCGGCGCGGGGGATTCATGGCGCAGGGCCTTGAGGAGGCGGCGAACGCCAAATCCATTCTGGGCCGAGCCGAAGAACACCGGGACGATCAACCCCTGGCTTAGATCCCTGACCAGATCGGCGAAAACGAGATCGCGGTCGGGGTTGGTGTCGGAGAGCAATTGCTCCATTAAATCATCATCGAAATCGGCTAGTTGTTCTAGCATATGAAAGCGCGCGTCAGCTTCGATGGCGGCAAGATCAGGGGTCAGCTCCACCACCTCAGAGGCCTGACCGGCGCGCCAAATGAAGGCCCGCTCAAGGGCCAGATCGACATAACCACTGACCTTTTCGTCCTTAACGATGGGGATCTGCCGGGCGACCAGAGGGACGGCGCTCACCGGCTTGAGCGCGGCTAGCAGATCCTCCAGCGGGCCCCGCGCTTGATCCATCTTGTTGATGAAGAGCGCGCGCGGAACGCCCAAGGCTTCAAGCTGTCGAATGATCGGCTGCAATAGGATGGCCTTGGCGGGCTCAGGTTCGGCGACGATCACCGCCAGGTCCACGGTGGGCAGGGCGGCGTCCGCTTCGGCGGCGAGTTCCAGAGAACCTGGGCAGTCGATCACCGCGTAACGGTCGCCCATGAACTCGAAGCCGGCAAGATTCAACTCCACCGAATGGCCCCGCGCGCGCGCTTCGGGGCTGCTGTCGCCGACTCGCCGATCCGCCGAACCGGCCGCCAGCAACAAAGCCTCGAGCAGGGAGGTCTTGCCCCCGCCGGTCGGCCCCACCAGGGCCAGGGCCCGCACGCCGCCTGCCTCCCGCGTGGGCATTCCGCTTCCTCCCATCGTCGTTTGGGTCGAGCCTAGCAGAGGCGAGGGCCGGTTTGCTACCGACGTCACCTCGGGTGATCACGCCATCGTCGCGCCGATCGATTGACGGGCGGGCGGGCGACGCCTCAGATCAGATCGCGCAGCGTCAACTTCAGATCACGCGCCTGACCGTCGCGCAGGACCTTGAATGTCACCACCGTACCTGGCGAGCTGTTTCGCAGGCGCCGGCGAAGGTCATAGACGGCGACAGCTTTGGCGCCCTTGCCGTCGATGGCGATGATATGGTCGCCAACCTTGAATCCCGCCCCTTCCGCCGGCCCCGTGGGCGTGACGTCGACTACCTTGAATCCATCA
>PMOM01000153.1:11484-25266 GCA_003161535.1 Caulobacteraceae bacterium
CCTTCACCTCAACGGGCCCAAGAGTGAGAGACGCGCCGCGCACGACATAGGCCCGGGTCGCCCCGCCGACCCCCCAGCCGTCCATGGCGTCGACACCCTTGGGATGTTTCGCCCGGAGGGTATTTCTGTCGCTGAACGGTTTGTTGAGAGTGACTTCCGACCGCGAGCCCGTATCAACTCGGAAGCGGCCGGGGATCCCTTCGAAGGCGCCCGCCACCTCGGGATCGTGATTGGCGAAGTCAAAGTGAATTGGCGTGCCGGCGCCCCTGGGATCGAAGTGCTTGGGATCGATCAAGGTCACGGTGCGGGCGCCATAGTCGATGCGCGTCACGAAGCGGCGGAAGGTCTCGAAGCCGATCATACCCGTCTCGTCGATTCCATCGACGTCGGAGAACGCGTCCAGGGCCAGGACCAGGAACACCTGATCGGTGACGCTGGCTTGCGCCACCCTGAGCTCGGCGACCTTGGCGAACCCAACGTCCATCACCCCTTCGCCGGCGCCATGGACGTCCAACCTTCCCTGGGGACTAAGGCCGATCGCCTTGGCCGTGGCTGGGGTGACCAGGTTCATGCCGCCGGTGTCGAATAGGAAAAAGAAGGGTCCAGCGCCGTTGACCCAGGCTTGCGCGTAGACGTGGTTGTTGATCAGCCTGAAGGGCAGAACCGTCTCGGTCGCNNGTCAGGACCTGGACGTACTTGGCTCCCGCTCCATCGTCGATCGTGGTCTTCCCGGGCAGCACGACGCCTTTCACCGACCGATAATCCGAATAGCTGGTGGAGATCGTCTGCGATCCCGGCCTCTCGACCACCCGCGCCAGCCGGTGAGTGGCGGCGTCGAACCAAGCTTCGAAGGTCTTGCCGCCCCGAGGCGTGACCTCGAGAACCTCATAAGCATCACCGCCATTGTCCTTGCGGATGCCTCGCGCGACGATGCCTGCGCCGCCGCGATCGGTTCGCCACCACAGGTTGGCGCGGCGATAGGCGTCATTCACCGCCATGGCGTATTGTTCGCCGCCATCCTGCTGCGTCACCGCTCCCGAGAGGTCCTTGAGCCACGCGCGAGCGCCATCGAACCCGCGCGCTTGGGTCGCCGGACCGCCGGTGAGGGTGTCGACGAAGCGGCCGGCATCAAGGTCGGTAAGGGACGTGGCGCGGCCGGCCAGACCAACACCGGTGAAGACATATTGGCTCTCGACCGCCCCCCCGACGGAGACGGCGCCCAAGGCCGCCTGGTCAGCGGCGAGCACTTGCGCCACGGATTGCTGGGAAGTCACCGCCGCGGGTTGCGCAACCGCGCCGCCGACCACGACGCTGGCGATCGCCAGCGTCACCGCCAGGGCGGGTATTGGATACGCCACGCTTTAAGTTCCCTTCGTTGCCCGCAAGCATGCGACAGCCCAGAATCGGTTACAAGTTAAGCTTGGCCGGGAGCGATGGGCGTCGAGCCGTAAGGGTCAGCGCTGACTCCATTGGCGCCGAAAGACCACGCCCGCCTCCTGCTGATGTGTGTGGTCATCACCGTCGGATTGCACCGGACAGGACGAGCGCCGGACTGCAATGGTTGAGCTTGACATAAGAACAAAACAGGAACATTCGTTCGCTGAACGCACCATTGGGAAGGATTATCATCATGATTCGTATCGCGCGTGAGTCGCTGGCGCTTGCGTCAGTGGTCGGGTTCGTTTGGATGGTATGCCAGGCGGCGCAGTTGGCGGCCTGATTCGGATGGAGACCGCGGAGATGACGAAGCAGGCGGAGGGATTCGTCCATCTGCGGGTGCGGTCCGCATACACTCTGCTTGAGGGGGCCATCAAGGCCGAGGCGATCGGCGGCCTGGCGGCGGCCGATGGGATGCCGGCCGTGGCGCTCACCGACCGGGCGAACCTCTTTGGGGCGCTGGAGTTCTCGGTCCTCACGCGAGATGCGGGCGTACAGCCGATTGTTGGTTGCGCCTTGCCGGTGACGGGCCTGGGATGCGGGCCGCCGGAGCGCTGGGCGCGCATACCAACCCTGGTGCTTCTGGCTCAGAACGAGGCGGGCTACCGCAACCTTTGCGAGCTTTCCACCGCGGCCTTTCTGGAGGTTGAGGCGCACGAGGCGCCGCACGTTCCGTGGGGGCGAATCGCCGCGCACGCCGAAGGGCTGATCGCGCTTTCGGGTGGCTCTGACGGTCCCATCGACCCGCTGTTCGCCGCAGGACGAACCCATGAGGGACGCGCGGCGCTGGAGGATCTGCGCCGGGTGTTCGGGGACCGGCTGTATGTGGAGCTGCAGCGCCATGGGCTGGCCAGCCAGGCGGTTGCCGAACCAGGGCTGGTCGCCTGGGCTTACGAGAGCGACGCGCCGCTCGTGGCCACCAACGATGTCTACTTCGCGAAATGCGAGACCTGGCAGGCGCACGACGCCCTTTTGTGCATCGCCGACGGCGCCTTCGTCGATCAGGAGGACCGTCGCCGCGTGACGCCGGAGCACTGGTTTAAGCCGGCCGGTGACATGCGCCGTCTGTTCGCCGATCTGCCGGAAGCTTGCGACAACACTCTTGAGATCGCGCGGCGTTGCGCCTTCATGGTGGGCAAACGAGAGCCGATCCTGCCGCGCTTTCCAACCACCGAGGGCCGATCGGAGGATGAGGAGCTCGCCGGGCAGGCGCGCGAGGGGCTGCGCGCGCGCCTGGACGCCGCGCCGCCACCCGAGGGTGAAGAGGATTATTGGGAGCGGTTGGAACGCGAAATCGGCGTCATCCAATCGATGGGTTTTTCGGGCTATTTCCTGATTGTTTCGGACTTCATGAAGTGGGCGGTGGCGCACGACATCCCGGTGGGACCGGGCAGGGGCTCGGGGGCGGGATCGGCGGTGGCCTGGTCCTTGTTGATCACAGGCATCGATCCCCTGCGTTTCGGACTGCTCTTTGAGCGCTTCCTCAATCCCGAACGCATCTCCATGCCCGACTTTGACATCGATTTTTGCCAGGAGCGGCGCGAGGAGGTGATCGCCTATGTTCAAGCGCGCTATGGCGCGGACCGAGTGGCGCAGATCATCACCTTCGGCACCTTGCAGGCCCGCGCGGTGCTGCGCGATGTCGGCCGGGTGATGCAGCTGCCCCTGGGACAAGTCGATCGTCTGGCCAAGATGATTCCCAACAATCCGGCCGCGCCGGTGACCCTGGCCCGGGCCATTGAGCTGGAGCCGCGCTTGCAGGCGGCCCGGCGGGATGACGAAGCGGTGGCGCAGGTGATCGACACCGCCCTGCAACTTGAGGGCCTCTATCGCAACGCATCCACCCATGCCGCCGGCGTGGTTATCGCCGACCGCCCGCTGACCGAGCTTGCGCCCCTCTACCGGGACCCCCGATCCAGCGTACCGGCGACGCAATTCAACATGAAGTGGGTGGAAAGCGCCGGCCTAGTCAAATTCGACTTCCTTGGGCTCAAGACCCTCACCGTCATTCATCGGGCGGTAAAACACCTTGAGCGCCGGGGAGCGGGCTTGGCCATCGACCTCTTGCCGCTGGATGATCCGGCCACCTACGCGTTGGTATCGTCCGGTCACACGGTGGGGGTGTTCCAGATGGAAGGCCAGGGCATGCGCGACACCCTGCGCAAGCTGCGACCATCGAGCGTGGAAGAGATCACCGCGCTCATCTCGCTTTATCGGCCGGGCCCGATGGATTCCATTGACGAATATGTCGACTGCAAAATGGGTCGCCGGCCGGTGAATATTCTGCCCGGCCTGGAGGCGGCTCTGGCCGAAACCTATGGAGTGATCGTCTATCAGGAGCAGGTCATGCAGATCGCTCAGATCCTGGCTGGCTACTCCCTGGGCGAGGCGGATCTGCTGCGCCGCGCCATGGGCAAGAAGAAAAAGGAGGAGATGGACCAGCAGCGGGCTCGTTTCCTCTCCGGGGCCGCGGCGCACGGCCTGGCGGTCCTTGAGGCCGAGTCGATGTTTGAGCGCATGGCCAAGTTCGCCGGTTACGGCTTCAACAAGAGCCACGCCGCCCCGTACGCCCTGATCGCCTACCAAACCGCCTGGCTGAAGGCCAATGCGCCGGTGGAGTTCTTCGCCGCGTCGATGAGTCTGGATATCTCCAATACCGACAAGCTGGCGGTGTTCTATCAGGACGCCAAGCGTCAATCGGCGCCCATTTTGCCCCCGGACATCAACCGATCGGGCGCGGACTTTGAGGTCGCCGACGGCCAGGTGCTCTACGCGCTGGGCGCCGTGCGCAATGTCGGCCAGCAAGCCATGGCGCACGTCGTGGAAATTCGCGAGGCGGGGGGCCGCTTCAGCGACCTGTTCGACTTTCTCGAACGCATCGATCCGCGGCAGGTGAACAAGCGCGCCTTGGAGAGTCTGGCCCGTTCAGGCGCATTTGATTCCATCCACCCAAATCGCGCGCAGATCGTCGCCAGCGCCGATTTCTTGATCGGCTACGCCCAAAGCATGGCCGCCGACCGCGCCTCATCTCAGGAAAGTTTGTTTGGCGAACGCGCCGAGGCCGTCCGACCGCGTCTGGCCAAGACCGAGCCATGGGATCCGGTGCGCCAGTTGGACGAGGAGTTGGCGGCCGTGGGCTTTTATCTGAGCGGGCACCCGCTGGATGACATGCTCGAGGTCCTGCGTCGACACCGCACCACCTTCCTGGTGGACGCCGTCGCCGCGGCCGCCGCCGGCGCGGAAGCCTTCCGCATGGTCGGCATGGTCCGCCGTCGGCAAGAACGCTCATCAGCCGCCAGCAGCGGAGGCAAATTCGCCTTCGTTTCCCTGTCCGACCCGAGCGGCGAATACGAAGTCTTGTTCCAGCCCGAAGTGCTGCGCCGCTGTCGCGATCTGCTCGAGCCGGGCCGGGCGATCATCCTTCGGGTGCGGGCCAAGGCCAGCGACGGCGAAGTGCGCTTCTTCGCCGATGACGCCGAGCCTCTTGAGCGGGCCATCGAGAAAGTCGCCGCCGGCCTGCGCATCCACCTTTCGCCATCGATCACCGAGATCGAGGTTCTCAAGGCCCGCCTTAAGCCGCAAGCCTCCGGCGGTCCGGTGATCTTCGTCGCCGCTTTCGCCGGCGGTCGCGAGGTGGAAATGCGCCTTCCGGGCCGCTATCAGCTCGACCCGGCCATGCGCGGCGCCCTGAAGATCGCGCCTGGTGTGGCGTTCCTGGAGGATGTCTAGACTCCCTCCGCGACCAATCTGGTCAGGAGATCAGAAAGCGCATCTTCTCCACCGGGGCGAGGTGCGGGATCTGGGTCCTGAGAGACTGAAAGGCGCCGTCCGCCGCCTCAAGAGCCTGGTCGATGTCGACGTCCGTCATCGCCGCGCACAGAAACATGTTGTGCCAGGGATGCACATAGACACCCTGCTTGAGCATTTCGGAGGACCAGCAGAATCCCCGGCGCAAATCGGGGTCGTCTTCAAACAGGAAAAGCGGCATGGTCACCGGTCCGCTCTGGCGCAGGCCAAGCCGGTGAGCGCTGGCCAGTTCCGCCAAACCGTCGCGCAGACGATGTCCCAGGCGATTGATGTGCTCGAGGTAGTCGGTCTGCCGCACCCGCCGCAGGGTCTCGAGCGCGGCGGCCATGGGCGCGGCCTGAAACCAGAATGAGCCGGTCGCGTAGATGGCGCTCGCCGCGCGCCGGGCCTTGTCGGCCCCCACCAGGGCGCTGATCGCGTGACCATTGGCGATGCACTTTCCCCATGTCGACAGATCCGGCGCCACGCCCACCACCGACCAGCTGCAGTCGCGGGCGATGCGGAAACCGGCGCGAACGTCGTCCACCACCAGAAGGGCGCCGACCGCGTCGCAAAGTTCGCGAGCCCGACGCGCATAGGCCGGGTCGGGCAGGACCTGATCGACGAACGCGTCATGTTTCAGAGGCGCGGCGAAAATGGCGGCGAGATCTTCGCCAGCGGCGCTGGCCGCCGCTTCGAGGCTGGCCACGTCGTTGTAGTCACAGAGGATCTGGTTGGCCTTGTCCTCCGGAGTCGTTCCCGCCGGCCGCATGGAACACCAAGGCGCCGCGCCGTGATAGGCGCCTTTGGCCAGTATGACCGTCGTCCTGCGGGTGTGGGCGCGGGCGATCATCAGCGCCATCAAGGTGGCGTCGGCGCCGTTCTTACAGAACATGGCCCAGTCGGCGTGGCTGATCATGCCGGTCAAGGTTTCAGCCAATTCCACCATCAGGCCGGTCGGACCGGTCAGGGTGTCGCCCCTGGTCAATTGATCCGCGTACGCCGCGTCGATGACCGCGTCGCCATAGCCGAACAGGTTTGGACCGTAGGCGCACATGAAGTCGAGCAGCTCGTGGCCGTCGGCGTCCCACAGCCGCGCGCCCCTACCCGCGCTGAAGAACTGCGGGTAGTCATCCGGCAAAAGGCGCACCGACTGGTGTCCGTACATGCCGCCGGGAATCACCGCTTCGGCGCGGGCCCGAAGCTCGCTATCGTGGCTATTCGACTTGGTCATGGCATCACCGCATAGATCATCACCCCGGTCGCGACGGCCAGGTTCAGGCTGTCGGCCCGGCCCCGCATGGGGATTTTGACCGTCGCGTCGCAGATTTCCGCCAGGTCGGCGCTCAGGCCCGCCCGCTCGGGGCCCATGAGGATCAGGGTCGGAGATCGATAGACGGCGCCGCGAAAATCGGTGGTCGCCGAAAGCAGGGTCCCGACCACGGCGCCCGGCCAGCCCCGGCGCCAAGCGATGAAGGCTTCAACGCTGGTCTTGACCAGGGTGACGGCGAAGATCGAGCCCATGGTCGCCCGCACCGCCTCGACCGAAAAGGGATCGCAGCAGTCGCCCACCAATATTACGCCGCCGCAGCCCGCCGCATCGGCGGTGCGCACGATGGCGCCAAGATTGCCCGGGTCGCGCACCGCCTGCAGGGCGATCCAACAAGGCGACACATCGGGGACGATGGCGGCGAGGGGGGTGAGCCGCTGCTCGAAGACCGCCAGCGCCGCCTGGGGATTGTCGCGCCGAGATATCTTCGCCAGGACCGCATCGCTGACCTGCGCCGTCTCCGCGGCCACGGCGGCGGCGTCTCGCACCAGGGGATGTCCCGCGATCTGGGTCCCATGCAGCAACAGGCGTGGCGCAAAACCGAGGCGTACGCCCTCTGTGACGCTCTTGAGCCCCTCGACCAGGAATAGCCCGCTCTCCTCTCGCGCCTTGCGCGAATGGAGGCCGCGCGCCGCCTTGACCAAAGGGTTGGTAAGCGAGGTGATCGATCGGCCCGTCACGACCCGCTCCATCTGGCGAAGAAAGACAGGCCCACGCCGCGGTCGCCGCCCTGTTCCATCAAGGCCAGCTCGCCCCAATCGATCGAGCCGCCAAGGCTCGCCATCGCCTCGCCGAGCAGTCCGGCCAGGGCCAGTCCAGAAATTCGCTCCGAATAGGCATTGAGCAGCAGAAAGGACGCTCCTTCGCTCAAGATGTCCACGCAACCCGCCACAAGTCCTGGTAAATCCTCGTACAGGCGCCAGACCTCGCCGGCCGGACCGCGACCATACTTCGGCGGATCGAGGATGATGCCATCGTAGCGAGCGCCGCGCCGCGCCTCGCGCGCCACCCATTTGCGGGCATCTTCGCAGATCCAGCGCATGGGCGCCTCAGCGAGGTCGGCCAATTGAGCGTTCTGCTGAGCCCATGCGACGGCCCTTTTGGAGGCGTCCACGTGCGTCACCGAGGCGCCGGCGGCGGCGGCCACCAGGCTGGCGACGCCGGTGTAGGCGAACAGATTGAGGACCTTCAGACCGGGCCGCGTCCCCAGCCGATCGGCGAGCCACGCCCAATGGGCGGCTTGCTCCGGAAATACGCCCAGGTGCCGAAAGGCGGTCAGGCGGGCCTGAAAGGTGACCTCGCGCCAAGTCATTGGCCAAGCATCCGCCGTGGCTCTGGCGCGCCGCCAGCGCCCAGCATCCTCTTCGTCGCTCGATTCGAAAACGGCATCCGCTTCGTCCCACGCCCGAGCTGAAAGTCGCGGAGCCCAAAGGCACTGCGGCTCCGGGCGCACCACCGTCATCGGCCCATAGCGTTCAAGCTTTCGTCCGCCGCCGCTATCGAGGAGCGCGTAGTCCGCCCACTTGGCGGCGCGCATCACCACGGGGTCCGAAGCGATGATCGGAGGGCAGGCAGGAGTCATGCCCCCCGCTTACGTGGACCGGGGCCGCCCCGTCCAGTCGCACGCGCCGCCGTCCGGCCATTGACGAGATTGGATGTGTCGCTGAAAAGTGCGCCCCATGCCCCGCATTCCCCCGCTGCTCGCCCCGATCCTTTTGCTCATTGGTTCCAACGTTTTCATGACGTTCGCTTGGTATGGTCATCTGAAGTTCCGCGACCGACCGCTTTGGCTGGTGGTGTTGGTTAGTTGGGCGATCGCATTCTTCGAATATTGCTTGGCCGTTCCAGCCAATCGGATCGGCGACGGCGTGTATTCCGTCGCCCAACTCAAGGCCATGCAGGAGGTCATCACCCTGGGCGTGTTCGCCGTCTTTTCCATCCTGTACCTGGGCCAGAAGGTGACCATGAACCAATTGGCGGGCTTCGCGCTGATCGCCGCGGGGGCGTTTTTCGTCTTCCGCGGCCCGCCTCAGGCGGTTTAAGGCCACACGCTTGCGGCGCGGGACGGTTTCGCCTCTATTGCGCCGTTGACATGTCGCTAAGGAGCCAGAGGCCAAGGTGACCGGAATCCTCAACAGGCCGACCAAGTCGGCGCGCAAAGCCAAGGGCGATGGCCACCTTCGCCGCGCCGAGATTCTGCGCGCCGCCGAGCGCATCTTCGTCGCCGAAGGCTACGAGGGCGCCACAATCCGCAAGATCGCCGATGAAGTTGGAGTGTCTTCTACCTGTCTTTACATGCACTTTCGCGATAAAGATGAGATCCTTTTGAGAATTTGCACCACGGCCATGGAACAGCTCCTCGCTCTCAACAGCGAGATCTCCGCCAGGCCCATCGATCCGGTCGAGCGGGTGCGGATGATGATGTCGGCCTATGTCGCCTTCGCCTTGGGCAATCCCAACGCTTACCGCCTGGTGTTCTGCGCTTCGCCGCTGGCCGCTTCGGTGCAGAAACAGCGAGCCACGCTGCAGCTGGGCGCCCAGTGTTTCGAGCGATTCAGCGGCGTGGTGCGCGAGATCGCCGCCCAGGGGCGGCTGCGCACGGGCGATCCGCGCACGGTGCATCAAGCCTTGTGGGCCGCCTGCCACGGCATGGTCGCCCTGATGATCGCCAAGCCCGATTTCGACTGGGCGCCGCCCGAGGAGATCAGCCGGGTGATGATCGAGGGACTGCTTTTCGGCCTGATCTCCGACTGACGGCCTTGCGTGCGTGGGCCGGTCTCGCCGGAACCGTCATCGTCCTCCTATTCGCCCGCCCCTCTTGGAGCGCGCCCCGCGTGCTTTCGCTGGATCAATGCGCTGATCAATACGTCCTGGCCCTCAGCCCCCGCGCGGCCATCGCTGGCCTTTCAAACCGGGCCCTAAACGCCGACTCCTATCTGCGCGAACAGGCGCGCGGGCTTTCTCGCCGCCGAGCCGACAGCGAGTCGGCCCTGGGGGTTCGCCCGGCCGTGGTGGTGCGTTATTGGGGCGGCGAGCCGCGCCTGTTGGCCGACTTAGCGCGTCGGGGCGTGCGGGTGGTGCGCATTGAGGACGCCGAGGACTTCGCGGGCGTGCGGCGAAATATCCGGGCGGTGGCGGCCGCGCTCGGCCAGAGGGCGGCTGGCGAGAGGCTTATCGAGTCTATGGACTGGCGGCTGGCGGGCGCCGCCGGAGCTTGGCGAAGCCGGGGCGCCCTCTATTTGACCTCTGGGGGGGCGACGGCCGGACGCCGGACGCTCATCGACGCCATGCTGCGCGCCGCCGGCTTGACCAACCTCGCCGGCGGCGTGGGCTATCACGAGGTCTCCTTGGAGCGGCTGGTCATGAAGCCGCCCAGCGCCATCGTCGAGGGGTTCTTCGACGCGGGGGCGGACGCCGCACAGCACTGGGGGTTCGGCCGTCACCAGGTCCTGCGCCGGCTCGCCGCCCGGCGCGCCGTGATTTCCCTGCCGGGGGCCGTGCTTGGCTGCCCCGCCTGGTTCGCGGCCGACGGCGCCTTGGCGATCGCGCGGGCGGCCACGCCGCCGGGACCGGGGGTCTAGCCGATGCGTCCGATCCTCTTGCTGATCTTGCTGCTGGCCGTCGTCCTCGTCCTGGCCATCGGTTTGGGAGAGACGCCGCTGTCGGCCCGGCAATACCTGCAAGCCTTCGCCAGTCCGGCCTCGCCGCCCGCTGAAATCCTGTGGACCCTCCGCGCGCCGCGGGCGGCGGCGGCGGCCCTGGTTGGGGGCGCCCTAGGCCTGGCCGGGGCGGTGATGCAGGGACTACTGCGCAACCCCCTGGCCGACCCTGGCGTCCTGGGCGTCTCGGCGGTTTCAGCGCTTGGCGCGGCGATGTGCATCGCCGCCGGCGTCGCCGTGACCCCTGGCGCCATCGAGATCGCCGCCTTGGCCGGCGCCTTGTTGGCCGGCGCCCTGGTGGTCTTTCTGGCGGCCAGGCTCGCGGAGCCGCAAACCCTGATTCTGTTCGGCGTCGCCCTTTCGGCCCTGGGCGGCGCGGCGACGGCCCTGGTGTTCAACCTTTCGCCATCGCCCATCACCACCAGTGAAGTGCTTTCGTGGCTGCTGGGATCGGTGGCCAACCGCGACTGGAGCGATTGCGCCGCCGCCCTGGTCCCGATGGCCATGGGAGCGGGCTTGTGCGGCTGGGCGGCGCGAGGTCTGCGCATGTTGACCCTCGGCGAAGAGACCGCGGCCCTCTCGGGCTTGCCCATGGCGCGTCTGCGCGCCGCCGCAGTGGCTGGCGCGGCCCTGCTGACAGGCGCGGCGGTGGCCATGGCCGGCGTCATCGGCTTCGTGGGCCTGGCGGCCCCACACCTCACCCGCGGGGCTGTCTCCGACGATCCGGCCCGCACACTGCTCCCGTCCGCGCTCGCCGGCGCGGTGCTGCTGGTCGCCGCCGACCTCGCCGCCCGCCTGATCCCCACGGCCGAGGAACTGAAACTGGGTGTGGTGACGGCCCTCTTCGGCGCGCCACTGTTCGCCCTGGTCGCCTGGCACGCGTCACGGAGTTGGCGAGGGTGACCGCGGCGCTCGAGCTCGCCGACGTCGCCGCGGCGCTGGCCGGCCGCACGGTCATCGAGGCGGTCAGCCTGACGGTCGCGCCAGGCGAACTGGTCGGTGTGCTGGGCGCCAACGGCTGCGGCAAGACCACTTTGTTGCGCGCCGCCCTGGGCCTCATCGCCCTGAGCGCCGGCGAGGCCAGGCTCGCCGATCGGGAGGTAGGCGGGCTGAGCGAGGCCGAGCGGGCGAGCCGGGCCGGCTATTTGCCGCAGGAGCGGCGGATCGGCTGGAATTTGCCAGCCTGGCGCGTGGCCGCTCTGGGTGTCCCGCAGCAGTCCCCGGCGCGCGCCCGCGAAATCGCCATGGGCGCCTTGGCGGAGGTGGCGATGACGNNNNCGGGTCGCCGCCGGCGCGGCGGTTCTGGTCACCCTGCACGATCTCACCCTGGCGGCGCGCGGTTGCGACCGCCTGGCGGTGATGGCGGCCGGCCGTCTGATCGCCCTTGGGCCGCCGCCGCAAGCCCTGACGCCGGAGGTTCTTGCGGCCGCCTTCGACCTGGACGGCGCCTTGATGGAGACGCGCGCCGGGCCGGTGATCGCGGCGCGGCGCATGGTCCCCTGAGCTAGGACAACTCCCTTATGGAGCCGCGGGGCTGCGGACGGGTTGGACGTCGGCCGCGGGAGTCGCCGGCTGGTAGCCATACCGCCCACGCTTCAGATCGGTCGCCAGAGTGATGGGGGCCACGCCCCCGTTCAGGCGCGCGCGGTAGACCTGAGTGGCCTCCAGCACCCTCATCACGTAGTCGCGGGTTTCTGAGAACGGGATGCACTCAATGAAGTCGAGCGGGTCGGTGGCCGAACTGCGCGGGTCCCCGCACAGGCTGATCCACTGCACCGGCCGCCCCGGTCCGGCGTTGTAGGCGGCCGTGGCCAAGACGTACGAGCCGCTGAATTCCTCCACCAGGCCGCCAAGATAGGTCGACCCTACCTTCATATTGTAGTCGGGATCGTCGAGACTTCCCCAACCCAGGCCCGCCCGCCGGGCGACTCCCTGGGCGGTGGCCGACATCAGTTGCATCATGCCGCGCGCGCCGGCGCCGGATCGGGCCAGCGGATCAAAGCTGCTCTCCTGGCGGGTGATGCCCAAGACCAGGGGGGCCTCGGCGGCGCCGGGAGTGAGCGAAAGGCTGCGAACCGGATAGCCGCGTTCAGGCAGGATGAAATCGCGTTTTGCGGCGTTTCGCACGACGCGCATGGAGAGCTCCTGATCACCCAGACTCCTGGTGAAATCAACCAGCATGGCTTCGTCCGCGGCGCTCGGCAGGGTCTCGGAAAGGCCGACAACGAAGGCCCTGAAGGTGTCCTTGGCCCCCAGACCCGCGATCAGGCGGGCGGCGCGCACCGGCCCTCGCGCTTCGAAGCGATCGCGATCAGCCGAGGTGATGCGCGGATCTTGACCCAGAACCAGGGCCGCCGGACCGCCGCGGGTGGCGGCCAACTGGCCATAGAATGTGGTTTGGAAGCGCGCCGCCTGGCTATAATAAAGCTGCGCGGCCAGCGGGTCGTTCTGAGCCTCGGCAGCCCGGCCGCGCCAATAGAGGGCCCGGCTTTGGGTCAGGGGTGATTGGCCGACTCGCTGGAGACTTGCGAAGTGATCATCGGCCGCGCGCGCGTCCTTCAGCCGCGAGAGCGCGATCCAGCCGGCGTAGAATTGCGCCTCCGCCGCGTCGGGGCCCGACACCAGACCGGAATGGGCGGCGGCCGCATAGGCGCCGAGGTTGTTGCCGGCTCTGAGCGCGTCGACAACCATTGTCCCGCGCCTCCAAACCTTCTCGGCCGCCTCGTTGGGCAGCGCTTCGGGTAGATAGCCGACCAGGGCCAGGGCCCCCTCGACATCGCCGCGATCGCGAAGCGCGAGCACGCGCTCATAGGCTAAGCCCGGGCTGGTCTGGTCGGCGACGGGCAGGGCTGCGATCAGGCTGCTCGCCTGGGGGTCATCTCGGCGCACGGCCATGCGCGCCTCGGCCAAGGCCTGCTGATCGGCGGGGATCAGGCGCAGCATGTCCTGGGCGGCGGGTCCCTGGACGCCGTAGAGCAGGAAATCCTCCCGGGCGATGTGGTCGGCGAGCGTGAGCACGTCGAAGAAACGAGCGAGCATGGCTTCCTGCGTACTCTGGTCGAACGCCATGCCACGCCAGGCTCGCCGGACGACCAAGGCGGCCGGCCCGGGTTGACCGGCGGCGCGCAGGGCCGAAGCCAGCGCCATCGCACCCTGCGGTGTGGCCGGATCGTCCGCGCCAAACCAGGCGATCATCTCCCGCGGCGTCATGTTCGAGCGGTCGAGCAGCTTTTCGGCGGCGATCTGACGACGAATGGAACGCGGCCAATCGGCCAGATGGCCTCGCGCGGCGTCAGCCTCCTGCCAGCTCATCGATTCGGGCGCGCCGTCGGCCAAGGCCCATAAGGCGATGTCGCGCCACAGGGGGTCGGTCATCACCGCCATGGCGGCCTGGATCGACGCGCCGTCGCCGCGCTTGGCCGCCTCAAGGACGCTCAGGACCGACCGGGGATCATCCTGGGCGAAGGCCTGGAGTGGAGGAGTGGGGGAACCGGCGACATACGAGCCTTGGGGAATCTCGGTCGGCGGGGTCTGACCACTGGCCGCGCCGACGCCGAGCATCATCGCCCC
>PMOM01000249.1 GCA_003161535.1 Caulobacteraceae bacterium
TGGCCGATGACGATGGGGCCGGCTCCGATGATCAGTATGGTGGAGATGTCGGCTCGTCTTGGCATCGGTCTCTCGCGCGCAAGAGCGGGCGCGCGGGGGCGCGTCCGACATCGACTTAAGTGTTTAAGGCTAAGCGGCTGGTGTAGAGGCGAGGCGCGCGGCGCGCAAGCGATGAGCCCGCGATCAAGAAAAATGGGCCAGCGCGAGGCGCCAGCCCATGATCTTCACAGTGGAAGGCTTAGGTCCTTGGCGGACCCACGCCGCCTTAGGCCTGGAGTTGGCCGGCGGACATCTTGCCGTTCTTCGCGTCACGTTCCAGTTCGTAGGTGATCTTTTGGCCTTCACGAAGCGAGCCGAGGCCCGCGCGTTCGACCGCGGAGATATGAACGAACACATCGGCGCCGCCCGCATCCGGTTGGATGAAGCCGAAGCCTTTTTGGCCGTTGAACCATTTGACAGTACCGGTAGCCATTTAGATTTAGTCCTTTAGATGAAGAGTACCGCACCGTGCGGACCCATTATGTTACATCAAAATCGGTGAGGATCGGTGGGCGGGTCCGGGGACTCCAATTAAGGAGCATGGAAGAGCGGCCGAACCCTATCGAATTCGATGGGCTTTGTTTATCCTGTTCGCCGGCGCCCGGCAAGGCGAATATGAAAATTGCCCGCGAGGCTTTCAAACACGGCGATGAACGCCGATATTACTGGTCAACTGATTGCCGCCTAAGGAGCGCCACGCCTATGAGTCTCATCGATAAAATTCCCCTCCTGGACGACGTCGCGCTCAAGAACCTCTTGGACAACGCCCGCCGGCTGGAAACCTCCGGCAGCACCAAGCAGCAGGCCGACGCCGCCGAACTTCTTCCAGCTCTGGAGGCCGCCGTCGCCGCCCGCCGGACCGTCAAGCTCGAAGCCGCCGCCGAAAAGCGCACCGCCAACAAGAAGCCCGCCGCGCCCAAGGCTCCCAAGGCCGCCAAGACCAAGGTGGCCGCCTAAGGCTCCTCCCACCCCCTCGATGGGGGCCATTCAACCTTCCGGTCGGCTCCCGCGCGCCTGATCCATCATTTCGGCGAAGCGCTGGAAGAGGGGCAGGGAATCGGTGGGCCCAGGCGAAGCTTCGGGGTGGTGTTGGACGGAAAACACCGGCCGGTCCTTCAGCGCCAGGCCCGCGTTGCTGCCGTCGAACAAGGACACATGCGTCTCGCGCAGGCCGGCGGGCAATCCCTCGCGCCGCACCACGAAGCCGTGATTCATCGACACGATCTCGACCTTGCCGGTGGCCAGGTCCTTGACCGGATGATTGGCCCCATGGTGCCCCTGATCCATCTTGACGGTCGCGGCCCCCATGGCCAGGGCGAGAAGCTGGTGGCCCAGGCAGATGCCGAGCACCGGCGTTCCGCTCATCGCCAGGGCGCGAATCTCCGGGGCGGCCCAGACGGCCGTGGCCGCCGGATCGCCCGGGCCATTGGCCAGCACGATCCCGTCGGGCTTACGCGCCAGAATGTCCGCGGCGCTGGTTCGGCCCGGCGCGACGGTGACCTTGGCGCCGATGGAGGCCAGGGCGCGCAGAATGTTGCGCTTCACGCCATAGTCGACGACGACCACATGGTATTTCGCCTTGGCCGCCGGTGCATAGCCGTCCGGCCAGGACCACAGCCCCTCATCCCAATCGAAGGTTTGCTGGCACGAGGCCTCGCTGGCCAGATCGACACCCGACAGCCCGCCCCAGGCCCGAGCGCTCTTTGTAAGCGCGGCAAGATCGAAGCGGCCCTTGGGATCATGAGCGATGACGGCGTGCGGCATGCCCCGCTCGCGGATGGCCTTGGTCAGGGCCCGGGTGTCGACGCCGCTTAAGGCCACCACGCCGCGCCGCTTCAGCCAGCCGTCCAGATCGCTGTCGGAACGCCAGTTGGCCGCGGCGGTGGGCGCATCGCGGAAGATGGCGCCGCGGGCCGCCGTCTGGGCCGAGCCCGAAACCTGTTCAATATCTTCGGCGTTGGTTCCCACATTGCCGATGTGCGGGAAGGTGAAGGCGACGATCTGGGCCATGTAGGAAGGGTCGGTGAGGATTTCCTGGTAGCCGGTCATGGCCGTGTTGAAACACACCTCGCCCACCGCTTGGCCCACGGCGCCGCATCCTTGGCCCTGCAGGACGGTCCCATCGGCCAAGGCCAGGACGCCGGTGACGCCGGGCGCGAGGTCCTGCGGCATGGAGGAATTCCTTCAAGGGGTGTCGAACGGCACGCTAGCTAGTAGCCGCCGCCGCCCCGGTCAACGCGCGACTCGCGCCCAGCGAGGCGCTATCATCTCGCGGTGCGCTTCGATGACCGCTTCCTTGACGAGATCAAATCGCGGCTGCGGCTTTCCGATGTGATCGGCAAGACCGTCAAGCTGCGTCGGCAGGGGCGCGAGTTCGTCGGCCTCTCGCCCTTCAACAAGGAGCGGACCCCGTCGTTCTTCGTCAACGACGACAAGGGATTTTTCCATGATTTTTCGAGTGGGAAACACGGCGACCTGATCAGTTTCCTGCAGGAGACCGAGCGCCTCTCGTTCGTGGAGGCGGTGGAGCGTCTGGCGGGCGAGGCCGGCGTGCCCTTGCCGGCGCCGGACCCGGCGGCCGCCGCCCAGGACCGCAAGCGCCAGGGCCTGGCCGATTGGCTGGAGCTCGCCGCCGTGTGGTTCGAGGGCGAACTTCGCCGGCCGAGTGGACGGGCGGCGCGGGACTATCTTGCCGGGCGGGGCTTGCCGGAAGAGCAGTGGTCGCGCTTTCGGCTGGGGTTCGCGCCGGCCGGGCGGGTGGGGCTGAAGGACTATCTGATCGCCAAGGG
>PMOM01000167.1 GCA_003161535.1 Caulobacteraceae bacterium
CCGAGCGCTTCGGCCCGGTGCCGGTTCTGGAGGGCTACGGCGCCACCGAGGCGTCCCCGGTCATCGCCGTCAACAAGCCTCTCGACAATCGCCGGGGCACCGTCGGCGGCCTGGTTCCGGGCATGCGCACGCGCCTTGAGCCCGTGCCTGGCATCAATCGCGGCGGACGGCTTTTCGTTCGTGGTCCCAATGTGATGAGCGGATATCTTGATGCGACTGGGAAATTGGATCCGCCGCCCGACGGCTGGCACGACACCGGCGATGTGGTGGAAATCACCGAAGATGGTTGGATCACCATCCTGGGACGGGTCAAACGCTTCGCCAAGATCGGCGGCGAGATGGTCTCGCTGACCGCCGCCGAAGACCTGGCCGCCGCCCTGTGGCCGGACGCTCGCCATGCGGTCATCGCCCTGGCCGACAAGAAGAAGGGCGAACGGCTGATCCTCGTCACCGACCGAGGCGACGCCGATGTCGCCGGGCTGGTCGCCCATGCCCGCAGCGTCGGCGCCTCGGAACTCACGGTCCCGCGCCGCATCGTCAGGGCCCCCGAAGTGCCGGTCCTGGGCTCGGGCAAGACCGACTATGTGGCGATCCAGCGAATGGCCGAGGCCGAGGCGGGAGCGGCCTAGCGCGGCGCCCTTCCCTTACAGGTGCAGGACCCGCCCGAAGGCGTCCAGCGCCGCCTCGTGCATGGCTTCGCTCATCGTCGGATGCGGGAACACGGTGGCGAAGATTTCCGCCTCGGTGGCCTCCAGTGTCATGGCCAGAGCGAATCCCTGAATCATTTCGGTGACTTCACCACCGATCATATGCGCGCCGATCAGCGCCCCGGTGGCGGCGTCGAACACGGTCTTGACCAAGCCATCGGTCTCGCCGGCGGCGATGGCCTTGCCGTTGACCCTGAACGGGAACCGGCCAACCTTGACGGCCACCCCTTTCTCCTTGGCCTGGGCCTCGGTGAGGCCGACGGAGGCGATCTGCGGCGTGGAATAGGTGCAGCCAGGGATGGCGGCGACAAGCTCGGGGCCGGACACCCCGGCGATGTGCTCGATGCAGTGGACGCCCTCGTGGCTCGCCTTGTGCGCCAGCCACGGCGGTCCGGCGACATCGCCGATGGCGTACAGGCCGGCGACATTGGTGGCCCCAAAGGCGTCGGCGACCACATGGCCGCGGTCGATCTTCACGCCGAGGGTTTCGAGGCCCAGATCTTCCACGTTGCCGTCGATGCCCACCGCGACGATGGCGCATTCGGCTTGCAGGGTCTCGCTCTTGGCCCCCGTTTCCAGGGTGACCGAGACGCCGGATTTCGAGGCGATGAGCTTGGCGACCTTGGCCCCGATGCGAAATTTGATGCCGCGTTTTTCAAACGCCTTTTGGGCGGTGCTTGAGATCTCCTCGTCTTCCACCGGAAGAATGCGTGGCAGCGCCTCGACGACCGTGACCTCCGAGCCGAGCGCCCTGTAAAAGCTGGCGAATTCAATGCCAATGGCGCCCGAGCCGATCACCAGCAGAGACTTTGGCGCCGTTTTTGGAACCATGGCCTCGCGGTAGGTCCACACCCTCTCGCCGTCCGCAACCAAGCCGGCCGCGGGTATCACCCTAGCCCGCGCCCCGGTGGCCAGGATCACGGACTTGGCGGTCAAGGTTCGCTGGCCGCCCGCTTTCAGCGCGACGACGACCTTGGGCGCGGCGGGCGCCTTTTCCAGTCGCGCGGATCCCTCGATGACTTCGATCTTGTTCTTCTTCATCAAGAAGGCGACGCCGGCGGAGAGCTGCGTGGCCACCTTGCGCGATCGCGCGATAAGCTTGGTGAAGTCGTAGGCCCGACCCTCGACGGAGAGGCCATAGTCGGCAAGATGGCCTAGCTGCTCATAGACCTCGCCGGATTTCAGCAGGGCCTTGGTGGGGATGCAGCCCCAGTTGAGGCACACCCCGCCCAGCGCCTCGCGCTCGACGATGGCGGTCTTCAGGCCAAGCTGGCTGGCCCGGATGGCCGTCACATAGCCGCCGGGCCCAGCGCCGACGACGACCACATCCAACTCGCCGGTCATCCCAGCGCCGCCTCGATGGCGCCCTCCAGCGCCTTGGGCTCGGTATTGGGAGCGAATCTGGCCGTCACCGCGCCGCTGCGATCGATGAGGAACTTGGTGAAGTTCCATTTCACCGCCTCGCTGCCGAGAAGGCCGGCTTTCTCGTGCTTCAGCCACGTCCAAAGCGGGTCCGCGCCGGCGCCGTTGACCTCGACCTTGGCCATCATCGGAAAGCTCACCTCGTAGGTGAGCGAACAAAAACTGGCGATCTGATCGGCGTCTCCCGGCTCCTGGGCGCCGAACTGGTTGCAGGGAAATCCCAGAATGACCAGGCCGCGATCCTTGTACTTGCGGTTAAGGGCCTCCAGGCCGGCGTACTGGGGGGTGAACCCGCACTTGCTGGCGGTATTGACGATCAGCAGCGCCTTGCCGCGAAAGTCAGCCAGGGGCGCCGGATGGCCATCCAGCGTCTGGGCCGTAAAGTCATAGGCGTTCATGGCGGATGTCCCTGCAGTGGCGTCGCGGTTCAGACGATCATGGATATGGGATTTTCGATCATCGCCTTGAAGGCGTTCAGCCAGCGCGCGCCGATGGCGCCGTCGACCACGCGGTGATCGCAGGTCAGGGTGACGGTCATGACCGTGGCGATGGCCAGGGCGTCGCCGCGCACCACGGGACGCTTTTCTCCGGCGCCGACCGAAAGGATGGCTCCCTGCGGCTGGTTGATGATCGAAGCGAAGGACCTGATACCGAACATGCCGAGGTTGGAGATCGAAAATGTGCCCCCCTGGAATTCCTCGGGTTTGAGCTTGCGGGCGCGGGCGCGCTCGGCCAGGTCTTTCATTTCGGCGGCGATCTGGGCCACGCCCTTGGTCTCCGCGGCGCGGATGATGGGAGTGATCAGGCCGCCTTCAACGGCCACGGCGACGGCGATATCGGCGTGATGGTGCAGGGCGATGCCCTCTGGGGTGTAACTGGCGTTGGCGGCCGGCACGCGTCTGAGCGCCGCGGCGGCGGCCTTGATGACCATGTCGTTGACGCTGACCTTGGCGCCTTCACCCTCAAGCATGGCGTTGATGCTCGCGCGCGCGGCGAGCAGGGCGTCGATCTCCATATCGATCGTGAGCGGAAAGTGCGGCACGTCGCGAAAACTCTCCGTCATCCGACGCGCGACGGTTTTTTTCATTCCATCCAGCGGGATCAGATCATAGGAGCCGGCGGCGATACCCATCTGTTCGAGAGACCTGGCCGCTTGAGGCGCGGCGCCGGCCGCGGCGGGGGCGGATGCAGCCGGCGACGCCGTCACGCTCTCCAGGTCCCGCCGGATGATGCGTCCGTGCGGACCCGAGCCTTTCACCGTGGCCAGATCGACTCCGCCGCGCGCGGCCAGGCGCCTGGCCAGGGGCGAGGCCAGGATGCGGTGGTCATCGACGGCCCTGACCGGCGCCGCGCCACCCGCGCCATTTTGCGGCGTCCCCGCTCGCGGGGGGGTGGAGAGAGTCTTGGCGGGTGTGACGGATTTCTTTTCTTGGGCGACCTCCTGGGGAAGTGGCGGCTGACGCGCCACGTCAGATGGCCGTGGCGTCTTGGCGGCGGGCGCCTCCCCCTCTCCCTTCAACCGGGCGATCGGCGT
>PMOM01000199.1:0-12902 GCA_003161535.1 Caulobacteraceae bacterium
TGCTCGACGAGATCGCCTCCAAACTCGCCCTCGATCCCGCGCCTCTATACTGGCCCGCCGGTTCGGGCGCCCGCTTCAAGGGGGCGATCGACCTGCGGCACGACCGCTTCCTGCCCTTTCGCCGGAGCGCCGGCCCCGCGCCCGCGCCGATCGCCTTGGATTCCAACGCCCTGGACTCCTACCTGGACGCCGACGAGCAGGAAGAGGCGCGGGAAGGCGGGATGCTGGTCCAGGAGGCGTCCAAGCCCTTCGACCCGCAAAGTTTCCTCGAAGGGCACATGACCCCGGTGCTGTTCGGCTCGGCGTTGCGTCACTTCGGCGTCGATCAGCTTTTGGAAGTCTTGGGGGCCTACGCACCCCCGCCCAAACTGTCGGCGGCCATGCGCGCCGGCGGGGAGACTCATGTCGCGCCCGGCGACGACGAGGTCTCTGGATTCGTGTTCAAGATCCAGGCCAACATGGACCCCAATCACCGCGACCGGATCGCCTTCGTGCGCCTGACCTCGGGCCGCTTCACCCGAGGCATGAAGCTTAAGGTGCAGAACACCGGCCGCCAGATCAGCGTCAACGCGCCAATCCTTTTCTTCGCCTCCGACCGCGATCTGGCCGAAGAGGCCTACGCCGGCGATGTCATCGGCATTCCCAATCACGGGGTTTTGCGCGTCGGCGACAGCCTCTCCCAGAGCGGCGCATTGCGCTTCGCCGGCCTGCCAAACTTCGCTCCGGAGATCCTGCGCCGGGTGCGGGTGACCGATCCCTTGAAGGCCAAGCACTTGAAGAAAGCCCTCGAGGGTCTCGCCGAGGAAGGCGTCACCCAGCTCTTCCGCCCGGTGATCGGCTCAGACTTCGTGGTCGGAGCGGTGGGGCAGTTGCAGTTCGAGGTGATGGCCGACCGCCTGGGCGGCGAATACGACCTCGACGTCGTCTTCGAGGCGGCGCCCTACGCCGAGGCCCGCTGGCTGGCCGGCGCCAANNGCCAAGTCGGCCTGGGAGATCGGCTATCTGGGCGAGCGCTTTCCCAAGGTAGCCTTCGAGCGCACGCGCGAGCGCGGCTAGCCAAATGGTCGGCAGGACACCGCACGAGGCCGTTTACGGATCGCCGCCCGCGGAGCTGACGGCGGCGGCGGCGGACGCGATTCAGCTTTCCCCGCTGATACCCGGCGCGATGGCGATCGAGACCATGCCAAAGGCCTCGTTGGACCGAATTGTCATCGCCGCCCCGCCTGGAACTCTTGAGCGGCGCTTCGTCCTCGCTCACGTTTTGAGGGTCCTACGCCCCGGCGGCCATCTCGTGGCCCTGGCGCCCAAGGTCAAGGGCGGCGCGCGCCTCGCCAAGGAACTTGAGGCGTTCGGCTGCACCGTCAATGAAACCGCGCGGCGGCATCACCGCATCTGCGCCTGCCAAAGACCCACAACGCCGACAGGACTGGACGACGCCATCACGCAAGGAGGGCCGCGGATCGCGCCGCGTCTGGGCCTGTGGTCGCAGCCGGGCGTATTCAGCTGGGATCGCCTCGATCCGGGCAGCGCGCTGTTGATTGAGACCGCGCCGGTCTTCTCTGGCCGAGGCGCCGACCTGGGCTGCGGCGTGGGCGTTCTGGGCGCGACGGTGCTCAAGAGTCCGGCCGTGAGCGAGCTTGCCATGATTGACATCGACCGCAGGGCGATCGCCGCTTCCCGCGCCAACATCAGCGATCCTCGCGCCCGCTTTCTACATCATGACATCCGCGATGGGGCGCCCGATCTGGCCGAACTGGACTTCGTGATCACGAACCCGCCGTTTCACCAAGGCGGTCGCGAGGACCGCGGGCTAGGCCATGCTTTCATCGCCGCGGCGTGGGCAATGCTGCGCAAGGGGGGCGTCTGCCGTCTGGTGGCCAATGTCGCCCTGCCCTACGAGGCGCACCTGACCGCCCACTTCGCGAAGGTGGCCCGCCTGGCGCAGGGCGGTGGTTATCGGGTCTACGAGGCAATCAAGTGAGCTTGTACCCAAAGGTGCGTGTGGATCGGCTGCTGGCCAATCTTGGCTATGGTTCAAGGCGCGAGGCGCAGGACTTCATTGCGGCCGGCTGGGTGGTTCTGGATGGCGTGGCCCTGAGCGACGCCGGCCAGAGGTTGGCTATCACGCCCGATCTGACGACCCGCATGCGCGTGCAAGGCGCGCCACTCGATCCGCCGGCGCCCCTCACACTGATCCTGCACAAACCGGTGGGATTGGTCTGCTCGCACCGCGAGGCGGGGCGCAGCCTTTACGAGCTTCTTCCGTCACGCTGGCGGCGGCGGGTCCCGGCCCTCTCCAGCGTGGGTCGCCTGGACGTCGACACCTCGGGCCTGTTGCTTCTCACCGATGACGGCGGCCTGCTGCACAAGATCATCTCGCCGCGCAATCACGTGGCCAAGCGTTATCTCGCGACCTTGCAACAGCCTCTGCGGGGCCATGAGGCGGCGGTGTTCGCCGGCGGAGCTCTCATCCTGGAGGGGGACACCTCGCCGCTGGCCCCGGCCACGCTTGAAACGCTGTCGTCGACGACCGCGCATCTGACCATCACCGAGGGCCGCTACCATCAGGTTCGCCGCATGTTCGTCGCTGTCGGCAACCTGGTCATCGCCCTGCACCGCGACCGCATCGGGGAGCTGGATCTGCCCGCGGATCTGGCCGCCGGAAGCTATCGCCGGCTGTCGCCGGCCGAGGAGTCGGCGGTGTTCGCCAACCGCTGACACCAGGACTGCTTACAACGAGATATGTCCGCCTTAGCGGCCGCGCCACCACGCCAGGGCCCGCCGCTCAAATGCCTGAAAGGCGAAGTGAAGGCTAGCGGCGATCAAGGCCAGGGTGATGATGGCGGCGAACATCTTGGCGGTTTGCAGGCGGTTGCCCGCCTCGAGGATGCGCCAGGCGAGACCCTGAGCGCCGCCCGAGCCGGCCACGAACTCCGCCACGACCGCGCCAATGATGGCCAGGCCCGCGGCGACCTTGTGGCCCTCCAGCAGGAACGGCACGGCCGTGGGCAGTCGCAGGCGCAGGAGCTTCTGGCCGCGGGAAGCGCCATAGAGATCGAACAGGCGTTCCAGGTCTGGATCGGCCGAGGCCAGGCCGCTGACCGCGCCGGAAAAGATCGGGAAGAAGGCGACGATGGCGGCCAGGGCGACGATGGCGCGCCCTGGATGGTCAACCCCCGCCCAGATCACGAATAGCGGCGCGATGGCCACCACCGGGGTGACCTGCAGGCCAACGGCGAGGGGTCGGACGGCCTGCTCGAGCACACGGCTGAGGCTCACCGCCAGGGCCAGGGCGCAGGCAAGGACGCTGGCCAGCAACAGGGCTTCCAGGGCCATGGCCAAGGTGCGCATCGCCGCCGTGGCCAGGCTGGGGGCGGTCTGGATCAGGGCCGCGGCCACCGAAGAGGGGGCGGGCAAGAGGTACGGCGGAACGTGCAAGGCGCGGCAGGCGAGCTCCCAAAGGGCCAGAATCACGGCGATCAAAGCCCAGGGGGCCAAGCGGGAGAGTCCTCTCATGGCGGGGCCGCCTCTCGCGCCATGGCGTCGGCAAGTTGAAGAGACACGGTCTCGGCGGCGGCGCGGAATGTCCTGGAGGCGCGGAAGCCCGGCGCGCGCGGCGCCGGCGCCGCCACGGTCGTCTCTCCCGCCCGCCGGCCGGGCCCAGGAGTCATGACAATGACGCGGCTGGCCATGTACACCGCTTCTTCGACATTGTGGGTCACAAAGACGATGGCCGGACGCTCGTCGGCCCAGATGCTAAGCACATCGTCGGCCAGGGCGCGGCGGGTGATCTCGTCAAGCGCGGCGAAGGGCTCGTCGAGCAGCAGAACCTTTGGATGGGTGACCAGGGCCCGGGCCAGGGAAACGCGCATGGCCATGCCGCCCGAAAGCTGGGCGGGCCGGGCGGCCGCTGAACCGGCGAGGCCCACCCGTTGAAGCGCTTGACCCGCCAGGGCCATGGCCTCCCGGGCGGGCATGCCGGCCAGCTCTAGGGGCAGGGCCACATTAGCCGCGGCGCCCAGCCAGGGCGCCAGGGTCGGCGACTGGAACACCACCGAGGTCTCGCCCCGCGCGGCGGCGCGCCGCACACGCCCGCGGCTGGGCGTCTCAAGACCGGCGAGCAGGCGAAGGGCGGTGGACTTGCCGCATCCCGACGGTCCGACCAGGGCGACGATCTCGCCGCCGGCAAGGTCCAAAGTGAAGGGGCCCAGCGCCAACCCCCTCTTGGGATAGGCGATTTCCACGGCCTCCAGGGCGGCGACCGGCGGCGCGGCGGGCAAATTCGCCGGCAAGGCGCTAGCGGGACGCCGGCGGGAGGAACCGCAGAGTGTAGGCACGCCGATAATCGAGGCTTTTTGGGTAGACACCCTGGTCCGACGCCACCTTGAAAAAGGTCGCCCAGCGCGCGTCGGTCATGGCGCCGACATCGCCGCCCGCCGCGTCGCCCGAATCGACGATGCCGAAACGCCGCATCTTGTTGCGCGCCTGGGCCAGAACATCGGGCGTCATCTCCGGATTGTCCTTTAGGATCAAGGCGTCGCCGGGTCCCGGATCGCCGTGGAGATAGGCCTTCCAGCCGGCCGCCGAGGCCTCGACAAAGGCGCGCACGGTCGCCGGTTTCGCCGTGATGAGATTATCCCCGGCCAAGACCATTGCGGCGTAGCCAGGATAGCCCTCATCGGCCAGCAGGAACACCGCCGGCTTCACGTGCGCCTCCTTCTCCAAGGTGTAGGGCTCGGAGGTGAGGTATCCCTGCTGCACCACGCGCTTGTCGGCCAGGAACGGAGCACTGTTGAAGTTGTATTTGCGCACCTGACTGTCGCTCAGGCCATATTTGGCCTTGAGCCAGACCCAGAAGGCGGTGATCGAGGCGTCCGACAGCAGGATTGGATGGCCCCTCAGATCCGCCAGCGAACGGATGCCGGCGTCGGGATGGGCGATCAACACCTGGGGGTCTTTCTGCATGAAGGCCGCCACTGCCCGCACCGGGACCTTTTCGGCGGCCAGATTCATGACGATGAAGCTGTTGGAGCCGATTCCCAACTCGACCGCGCCGGAGGCGACCAGCTGTGGCACGTTGACCCCTGGACCGCCTGGAACGATGGTAACGGCCAAGCCCCGCCTGGCATATTCCCCGGTGGCCAGGGCTTCATAGAAGCCGCCCTGCTCCGCCTCCGCCCGCCAGTCGGTCGCCAGGCGTATGGACGTGGTCCCGACCGGTGATTTTGCTCGATCCGCGGACCGCACGCAGGCGGTTGAGCAGAGGACCGCAGCCACGGCGGCAAGCACGGAAACTCTCACCAAGGCCGTCCCCCTTTGCGAAGCGTCGAGGTTAAGCCGCCCGCGCGACCTCGCCAAGAGCCGGCGCGTCACCGGCCCTGGATCAAGGACTCCCGCCGGGCCTCCAGAGCGAGCCAAGCCTCCTCGGCGCTTGATAGTTCCGCCTGCGCTCGCGCCAGGGAGCGTGAAGCCTCGGCGAATGCAGCGGCGTCGCGGCTGTAGAAGCTAGCGTCGGCGAGCGTCTCCTCCAGTTTGGCGATCTCTCCACCAAGCTCGGGCATGCGTACTTCCAGTTCGGCAAGTCTTCGCTGGTCCTTGAACGACAGCTTGGCGACGCGGGCGGCGGCGCGCGTTGGAGGCGGGGTGGCGCGTTTGGCGGGAAGATCGCTTTCGATTTGCGCCAGAAAGTCTGGATTCTGGCTGTGGAAATCCGACCATCCGCCCGGCGTTTCGATGGCCCGCCCCCGGCCGTCGAGGGCGATCGTCGATGTCGCCAGTCGGTCAATGAAGTCGCGGTCGTGGCTGACCAGGATCAACACTCCCGAATAGTCCGCCAGCAGGTCCTCCAGCAGGTCGAGGGTTTCAATGTCCAGATCATTGGTCGGCTCATCGAGAACCAGGACGTTGGAAGGCTTGGCCAGGGCCCGGGCCTGCAGCAGGCGATTGCGCTCGCCCCCCGACAGGCTGGCCACCGGCTGACGCAGCTGGTCCTCGCGAAACAGGAAGTCGCGGGCGTAGGCGGCCACGTGGCGCGGCTGACCCTGCACCATCACCTGGTCGCCGCCCTGGGGAACAAGAGCCTCAGTCAAAGACATCTGCGCGGCGAGATCGGCGCGGGCCTGATCGACGTAGGCGATGGCGAGATTGGGACCCAGGCGCACCGAACCGGTGTCCGGCGCGATTTCGCCCAGCAAGATCTTGACCAGGGTCGTCTTGCCGGCGCCGTTACGGCCGATCACCGCGACGCGGTCACCTCTTTGGATGAGGGTCGAGAATCCGGCCAGAATGCTGCGTCCGCCGTAGGACTTGGAAATGTTCTTGACCTCGATGACCCGTTTCGCCGAACGATGAACCACGGGGGCGGCCAGGCTGAACTCACCGCGCGCCAGTCGCAGACGTTCAGCCTTTTCGGCGCGCAGGGCGACCAAACGCCGGCGGCGTCCTTCGTTGCGAGCCCGCCGGGCGGTGACGCCAAAGGCCATCCAATCCTGCTCCCGATCGATGGTCTTTTGCAGGCGACGATCGGCCCGGGCCTCGACGGCGGCGATCTTTTCGCTCCACGCCTCGAAAGAGGCGAAGCCGGCGTCCAGCCGGCGCACCCGGCGGTCCTCCAACCAGTAACAGCGCCGGGTGATGCGTTGCAGGAACGCCCGGTCATGGCTGACAACGAGCATGGCGGCGCGGCTGCGCGCCAGCCGCGTCTCAAGCAGTCCGATGGCGACGATGTCCAAATGGTTGGTGGGTTCATCGAGCAGCAGCACGTCGGGGACTTCGGCAAANNGCCGCCGGCTCCAGGCCGAAGCCGGCCAGCTCTGCTTCCGCCTCATAGCGCGCCGCTCCGCCGGCGATGGCGAAGTCCAGCAGGCTGGCGCCGCCCACTCGCGGTTCCTGCGCCACCAACGCCACTTTCAGGCCAGGGTTGACGAAACGGTTGCCCGAATCTGGCGCGGTAAGGCCGGCCAGAATGCGCAGGAGCGTCGACTTGCCGGCGCCGTTGCGCCCTACCAGGCAGGCGCGGGCCCGCGGCTCCAGAGCTAGATCGACACCGTCGAACAGCCAGCGCGATCCGTCGGCGAGGCGTACATCGCGCAGGGCCAGAACAGGCGCAGCCATGATCGTCTAGGATTCCGCTCTCATTCCAGGGGCGATCCCTATCTTTGTCGGGGCGATCGGGTCTAGACGACCAGGCCATGGCGACGAAGCCCTTTTGGGAAACCAAGACCCTGGCGCAAATGGACGTCACCGAATGGGAGAGCCTTTGTGACGGCTGCGGCCTGTGCTGCTTGATACGCTTCGAGGATGAGCTGACCGGAACGATCACTCCCACCCGCGTCGCCTGTCGCCTGTTCGATGCCAATGGGTGCCGCTGCACCAGCTATGGCGATCGACGCAGGCACGTTCCTGATTGCATCAAGCTGACACCTCACAACATCGACAGCTTGCCGTGGATGCCGATGAGCTGCGCCTATCGGCGGCTGCACGAAAATAAACCCCTCCCCCACTGGCACCCTTTGGTAACCGGCGATCCCGACAGTGTGCATGCCGCCGGCATTTCCGTCCGCGGCCAGACGATCAGCGAAGCCAGCCTCGACGATCCCGATGACGCCTTGGCTTTCGCGGCCCCCGATCTGCTTTTGGACCGCGGCGAAGGTTGATGACCGCCGTCCTCGGCCTTATGGGGAAGCTGGCGCAAAGCGCCCAGTGAGGCGGCGCGACGCTTCCCGAGCGCCGAGCATGGTCGATATGTCTTCCCCCTGGCCGCTGCCCGCCCCATCTGTTGCAATCGAGGGGAGGCAGGACTTTCGAGGATCGTCTTAATTGGCGCAGGACCCTTACCAGGAACTCGGCGTCGCGCGCGGCTCAAGCGCGGAGGACATCCGCAAGGCCTTCCGCAAGCTCGCCAAACAGCACCATCCGGACGCCAACCGCGGAAAAAAGGATTCCGAGGAGAAGTTCAAGCGGCTTAGCGCCGCCTTCGATCTGTTGGGCGACCCCGATAAACGCAAGAAGTTCGACGCCGGGGAGATCGACGCCGACGGCCGCGAGATCATGCGCGGCTATGGGCACAGCCCGTTCAACGACGGCGCCGGCGGCCCCCGCTCAGCCAATTTCGAAGGCGTCGATCTCAATGAGATTCTGGGCGAGATGTTCGGCGGCCGCGGCGGGCGAGCGGGCGGCGGTTTCGCTTCACGCGGATCGGACATTCGCGCCCGGCTGGAAGTCGACCTGGAAGATGTGATCGCGGGAGGCAAGAAGCGCATCGCCTTTTCCGATGGACGCACCCTTGACGTCACCATCCCCAATGGAGCCGTCGATGGCCAGACCCTCCGCCTCAGGGGCCTCGGCGGGCCCGGACGCGCGGGACCCGGCGACGCCTTCATCGAGATAGCGGTGCGACCGCACGCCGTGTTCCGTCGCGAAGGCGACAATCTGGTCATGGACCTCGCGGTCTCGGTGCCCGACGCGGTGCTGGGCGGCAAGGTGAAGGCGGCGACGCCGGAAGGCTCGGTGACGCTGAGCGTTCCCAAGGGCTCCAACTCCGGTTCGATCCTGCGCCTGAAAGGCAGGGGTCTAGGTGATGGCCACGGCCGACGCGGTGATCTTCTCGCCCGACTGGTGGTGACTCTGCCGGAATCTACCGACGAAGCCCTGGAGAAATTCGCCGAAGCCTGGCGGCGCGATCGACCCTATTCCCCTGGGCGGCGGCGTTGAACCGGTCCCGCATGGCTTCGCGACGTCGTTCAGACGACGTTCAGCGGCGATCACCCAAGATGCCGCCATGAGCCGAGCTTCCATCGCCATCGCCGGACTTGTGGTCGCCGCATGCGCCCTGGCGGGCGCCAGTGGGGCCCAGCAACGCTATGAGCACTCCCGGGGTGATCGACGAGGATCCGAGCGCGGCGAGATGCGGGCGCCGGTGGGACGTCCCTATGGCGGCGAAGTGCGCCAGTCGGGGGGTCGATACTATGGTGGGCCTCCTGGCTACGAGAGGGGCGGACCGCCCCAGTCTTCCTATCCCGGTTTCTATCCCTCGCCGCGTCGCCCCAATTCTCTTGGGGCTGACTGGCGCCAGCAGCAGGAAGAGGCGAGATCGGGTGTCCGCCAAGGCCAGATGGCGCCGTTGGGCCGGGTGATTGAGGGAATTGGCCGGCGGTCCCCGGGCCGTCCGCTGGATGCCGGAATCGAATATCAGGATGGTCGGGCGGTCTATCGCGTGCGGTGGATCACCCCCTATGGCCAGCGCCTCGACTATATTGTCGATGCCGCGACTGGAACGATTCTGAGCGGGCGCTAGGGAACTTCATGCGGATTCTTCTTGTCGAGGATGACGTCGATCTGTCGCGGCAGCTCAAGCGGGCTCTGGCCGACGCCGACTACGCCGTCGACCACGCTCCGGATGGCGAGGAGGCGCGCTTCCTGGGCGAGACGGAGCCCTACGACGCCATCATCCTCGACCTTGGCTTGCCAAAAATCGACGGGGCTTCGGTACTGGAAGCCTGGCGGCGCGCCCATCTGGCCACGCCCGTGCTCATCTTGACCGCCCGCGGCGCCTGGAGCGAAAAGGTGGCCGGCTTCGATGCCGGCGCCGATGACTATCTGACCAAGCCTTTCCATACCGAAGAACTCCTGGCTCGCCTGCGGGCCCTGGTGCGCCGCTCGGCGGGCCACGCCGCGCCCAATCTGTCGTGCGGCGCCTTGCGCCTGGATCCGCGCGCGGCCCGCGCCTCGGTCGCCGGCGAGCCTTTGCGTTTGACGTCCCTGGAGTATCGCCTGCTGCACTATCTCATCATGCATCAGGACCGGGTGATCAGCCGCACCGAATTGGTCGAGCATCTNNCGCGACTCCAACACCATCGAGGTGTTCGTCGGCCGCTTGCGCAAGAAAATCGGTCCCGAACGCGTGGAAACCGTGCGCGGCCTGGGCTACCGCCTGATCGCTCCGGACGGTGAGGCGGGCGAGGCGTGACAGGGGCGCCCCTGCGGGGTCCCTCCGGGGCCGGCGCCTCGTTTGGGCACGCCGGTCCCTCGCTTGTCAGACGGCTGGTGCTGCTGGCCGCGACCTGGAGTCTAGCGGTGCTGGTCGTCGCCGGCCTGTCGCTTTCAGCTTTCTTCAATCGCTCCGCGTCACATCGATTCGACGACGAACTCTCCGATACGGTGGATGGACTCTTGGCCGGAGCTTCGGTGGAGGCCGGCGCGATCGTTCCTCCGCCGTTCACCGATCCGCGCACCCTGCGCGCCTACAGCGGCGAATATTGGGAAATCGCAATCCCGGACGCCGCCGGCGGCCTCCATGCGCTTGTGCGTTCGCGGTCTCTCTGGGACCACGCCTTGGCTCCGCCTCCCGGCGCCGCCGCGCTGGCGCGCTCTCCGGGCAAGACCTTGTTCTACGATAGCCCAGGTCCCATGAAGCAGCCGCTCCGGGTGGCCGCTCTGCAGGGCCGCCTGCCCGAGATCGCCATGCCGGTGGTCTTCATGGCCGCGGAGGACCGAACGCCTGTCAATCGCGATGTGCGCACCTTCACCACCACCATCGCCGGCGCTCTGGTCCTTCTAGGCGCCGGTCTCATCGCGGCGGTGATCATCCAAGTGCGGGTGGGTCTGCGGCCGCTGTTCGCCCTTCGTCGGGAAGTCGCCTCCGTGCGCACCGGCCAATCGGAACGGATCATGGGCCACTATCCCAGCGAACTTGAACCCTTGGCGTTTGAGCTCAACGCCCTGATGGCTCACACCCAGGAAATCGTCGAACGCCAGCGCACCCATGTCGGCAATCTGGCCCACGCCCTGAAGACGCCGCTTTCCGTCATCCTTACCGAAGCGGGTCAACAGCCAGGCAAACTCGCCGAGGTGGTAACGCGTCAGGCTCAAAGCATGGGAGCTCAGGTCGACCATCATCTTCGCCGCGCCCGCGCCGCCGCCCGCGCCCAGGGTCAAGGCGAGCGCACACCCGTCGCCCCCGTGCTTGAGGAGCTGAGCCGTACGCTTGAGAGAATCTTCCGCGAAAAGCTGTCGAGCGTGGACTGGCGATCACCAGACGATCTTTGTTTCCTGGGCGAGCGCCAGGATCTGCTGGAGATCGCCGGCAACGTGATGGAAAACGCCTGCCAGTGGTGCGCCGGCAAGGTGCGGGTCACCGCTGGCGGGGCCGCCGGGCGGCAATTTCTCCTCACCGTGGAAGATGACGGGCCGGGTCTGGCCGAGGATCAGCGCGGCGAAGTGCTGCGTCGCGGCGCGCGGCTTGACGAGAGCGCGCCCGGCTCGGGTCTTGGATTGGCCATCGTCGATGAGCTCGTGCGCGCCTATGGCGGCTCGGTAAGCATGGGGGCTTCGGCCATGGGGGGCTTGATGCTCGAACTTCTGCTGCCGCGCGCCGAATAGTCACAGGCGTCACGCGGCCAAGGTCGCGAATGCTGAACTGGCGCCTCGCCCCCGCGCGGTTTTTTCGATAACTGCGGCCGATGTTCATGTTCTGGATCGCTGCGGCGTTGCTGGCGGGCGGCGCGGGCGGCGCCGTTTTGCACCGGGCTCGCCGGGCCGCGGCCACGCAAGGCGCGCGGGATCCCGCCATCGGCGTCTATCGGCGCGCCCTGGCCGAGATCGATGACTTGGCCCAGCAAGGGCTGATTGGCGGTGATGAGCGCCGGGCGACGCACGCCGAAGCGGCGCGGCGGCTCCTTGGCGCGGCCGACCAGGCCCAAGATCCCATCGGTCTCACCTTGGCGCCCGGCCCGCTATTGGCTGCGGCCGCCGCCGCTCCCCTGGCGGCCCTGATACTCTACCTAGCTGTGGGTTCGCCCGGCGCGCCCGACCAGCCATTCGCTTCGCGCCTTGCAGCTTGGCGCGGGACGCCCGAGCGCTCCTCCGCGCTCGAACTCGCCGCCGTGCTCCGCTCCCTGGCTTTGCAACGACCGGCGGACCCTGAACCCTGGCGCCGGCTGGCCGCATTGGACCTGTCTTTGGGAGACCCGGACGGCGCCGCCCATGCCCTGCGCAAGGCCCTGGTCATCGCCCCCGGCCGGCCTGAACTGCTTGAACCTTTAGGGGAAATTCTGGTCTTGCGGGCGCGGGGCAAGGTCAGCGCCGACGCCCAGGCCGTCTTTCGTCAGGCCCTGCGGAGCGATCCCAAGTCACTGGTCGCCCGTTATGAACTCGCCCGGTCGCAGATCGAGGAGGGCGACGCCGCCGAGGGCCTCGCTCGCTGGCGGTCCCTGCTGCTCGATCTGCCGTCCGATGATCCTAGGCGTTCGCTCCTGGCGCGCGACATCGAGGCAGTGAAGACGACGGGTCGACCGGCGCCGGAGGCCGAGGCAGACCCCGCGCAAGCCGGTGAGCTCTCCGGCGCCATCCAGGCCATGGTGGAAGGTCTGGCCGACCGGCTGAGGACCCATCCCGACGATCCGCAGGGTTGGGTGAGACTGGTCCGCGCCTACTCGGTGCTGGGCGAGAGCGCCAAGCGAGACGCCGCCCTGGCGCAGGCGCGCCGCCTCTATGGCGGTCGCCCGGATGTGTTACAGGCCCTGGCCGCGGCGCGGCGATCGACGCGATGAGATCGTGAAGCCATGAATTTGCTTCCCAGATCGCGGACCGCCCGACGCCGGCTGAGGTTGATCGCCACGGCCGCGCCCGTGCTTATCCTTGCCGCGGTTCTGGTCCTCTATGGATTGAGGGGCTCGATTTCCTATTTCTACACCCCGGCCCAGGCCAGAGCCGCCCATGTCGGGCCAGGACGCGCGATCCAGCTTGGCGGCCTTGTGAAGCCGGGAAGTGTCGCCAAACGCGCCGACGGCGAGGTCGACTTCATGGTCGCCGACCGGTCCGCCAGCTCATCGGTGACCTACAAGGGGGATCTGCCCGACCTGTTCCGCGAAGGACAGGGCGTGGTGGCTATCGGCGCTTACAAT